>JARFQW010000025.1 GCA_029287575.1 Gammaproteobacteria bacterium
AACGCGCCACGGAGCTGCGCGCCCACGTCCGCGGGCGTCTGAGCTGAATCGGATGACCCATCGCTACCGCAGCCAACGAGCCACAGGCTACCCGCCAGAACAAGTAGTACTCTTGTGTTCATGGCAACACTTCCTGCAGTCTGAAAGGCCCCAGACTCTTCGGGATACAAGACACCGCAAGGACTACGATGCCCCGAGGCTGCTTCTGGAGTATTGCCAAGCTGCCGCAGAGTGTTTCGAACTGTTTCGGCGCGCATCGGCTCGGCACGCCTTCGCCTGTCGGCCGCTGTCGCGGCCTCGATTCGACGCCGGGTGGGCTCGTCCACACACCCGCATCCAGCAAACACAAAAAAGGACCCGCTTGGGGTCCTCTCTCGTATTTGGCGGAGGGGGTGGGATTCGAACCCACGGTACGGAAAACCGTACACTTGATTTCGAGTCAAGCCCGTTCGACCACTCCGGCACCCCTCCGCGCGCAAGGGCAGAATTATCCGGGGCCTCCCCGGCAGGGTCAATCCGACAAGGGAATTCGGTTCGCAGGAAAGATTAGGTAAGAGCGAGGGTGGGATTGACCGGGACCGTCCGGGTCCCGGCCCTGCGGGCGTCCTCCGGACGTCCTGATTCGCTCCCGGCGAATCAGTCGAACCCACGGTACGGAAAACCGTACACTTGATTTCGAGTCAAGCCCGTTCGACCACTCCGGCACCCCTCCGCGCGCAAGGGCGGAATTATCCGGGGCCTCCCCCGCAGGGTCAATGCGACAAGGGAATTCGGTTCGTCCACAGGTCTGGCATTTCCTGGACGAAGCTCGCCTCGTATCCCACCTCTAGTTGCCGCGGCGCCGATTGTCGGGTCCCGGACATCCACTCGCGATGCAGGGCCGAAACGTGATTTCGAGCGGACGAAACCCGGCCGGGTAGGCTAGGATGGGATCCGGGCCGAGGAGAGAGCTCAACGGGTGCGAGCGGTCAGTACAATCGGGCTTTGTCTGATGCTCGGGACCTGCAGTCCCCAGAGCACGGTACTCGAACGCCTGCTCGATTCGGGCAAGCTGCGGGTGGTAACCCGCAACAGCCCCACTGCTTACTATATCGGGCCCGAGGGTGCCGTAGGTCCCGAGTACGATCTGGCCAAGAATTTCGCCGACTGGCTCGGCGTCGAACTGGAGGTCTATACGCCGGACAGCATCGGCGAGATTCTCGGCGAAGTGGAAGCCGGGCGAGCTGATGTGGCCGCGGCCAGCCTGACCGTCACGCCGGAGCGGGCTGAACGCGTGCTCTTTGGTCCGGAGTATCAGCGCGTCACCCAGCAGCTCATCTACCGGCTGAACACGGGCCGCCCGCGCTCACTTTACGAGGTCGTCGGCGGGCGGCTCGAAGTCGTGGCCGACAGCAGCCATGCCGAGAATCTTCTGCGCTTGCGCCGTCTTTATCCCGCGCTGACCTGGCTGGAAGACCCCAACCAGGATGTGCAGGACCTGCTGGAATCGGTTTCCGCAGGTGAACTTGACTACACGGTGGCTGACTCGACCGCCTACTCGGTCAGCAAGTACTTTCACCCCCATATTCGCGTTGCCTTCGATATTTCAGAGCCCCAGCCATTGGCCTGGGCATTCAAGGCGGGCATGGATGACTCCCTGGTCCAGGCGGCCCGCGAGTATTTCTCGGAGATGGAAATTTCCGGGGCGTTACCGGCGATCCTCGAGCGTTATTACGGGCACATCGAGCAGTTCGACTACGTCGGTACCCGCAAGCTCATAGAGCACTCAGAGACGCGTCTGCCCGATTACCGCCACTGGTTTGAACAGGCGGGCGAAGAAACCGGAATCGACTGGCGGCTGCTGGCGGCCATCGGCTACCAGGAGTCCCACTGGAACCCGAAGGCCGTCTCCCCGACCGGCGTGCAGGGGATGATGATGCTGACCCGCGCCACCGCAAGACAGCTCAAGATCCCGGACCGGACCGACCCGAAGGCCAGTATTCTCGGCGGTGCTCGCTACTTTGCCCGGGTCAAGGGACGGGTTCCTGAACGAATCAGGGAGCCGGACCGTACGCTCATGGCGCTGGCGGCCTACAACGTTGGCTTCGGCCACCTGGAGGACGCCCGCATCATCACTGAAACCCGGGGCAAGAACCCGGATCGCTGGCTGGACGTGCGCGACAGCCTGCCGCTGCTTGCCCAGCGGAAATGGTACGCGCACCTGCGCTATGGCTATGCCCGCGGCTGGGAGCCCGTGCAGTATGTGGACAACATCCGCAGCTACTACGAAACCCTGCGCTGGGTGACTGCGGATTCGGCCGTCATGACGGCCGACGCCGCATCGCCGGCTACCGACGAGACCGAAAAAACGCCCTGAGCAGGCCGCCGGCCTCCTCCGCCAGCACGCCGCCTTCGACTTCGCAGCGATGATTGAGATCCGGCGAGCGAAGCAGATCCATCACCGTTCCCGCCGCCCCGCTCTTCGGATCGGGAGCGCCGAACACGACCCGCTGAACTCTGGCATGAACGATGGCGCCCGCGCACATGGGGCACGGTTCCAGGGTGACGTAGAGGGTGCTGCCCGGAAGCCGGTAGTTGCCGGCCGCTTCGCCCGCGGCGCGAAGCGCGAGAATCTCCGCATGGCCGCTGGGGTCGTGTCGAGTGACCGGCGCATTGAATCCCTCGCCGATCACCGCCCCGTCACGCACCAGGACGGCCCCCACCGGGACCTCGCCGTCGCGCTCGGCGGTTCGGGCCAAATCTAAGGCCCGCCGCATCCAGGAAAGGTCTTCTTCGGCGCTCACTTTTCCCGGTGGGCCATCCACAGCAGGCTGCCGAGGGCAATGGCCACGAACAGCAGCATGAGCGCGAAGGCCATGGGTTATTCCCACTCCATTATCAACAAGCCAATTTTATCATTTGTTATCAATGGCTTATTTTCCTGACAACCGGTAACACCATGAAAAATACCATGCGCGGAAAATCCTTCAAAATACACCAACGCATTCCCGGCAAGTCTCGGCTCGGCGGCCGACACCCCCGTGGTGATCAGACGCACGAGGTCCGCCGACGCAATCGGGTGGAAGTGGAAGTACTCATGGCCGCTGAACTGATAGCGCCCGAGAGCTGATACGTCCACGGTCTCGAAGGCCTCCGCGACGGCCAGCGCGTCCCCTGCCTGGCCCCAGCCGCGGATGGCCGTGCAGGCCCTCGGAGACCCTCAGCGGTGTGTCATTGTCCGAGGCGTAGATCGTGGTGTTGCCCACCATGTGGGCAAAGAAAGGCAGGCGCTGCCCGAAGGCGTCTGCATCGAAGTCGGGTGCCACCAGAATCAGCCGGCTCGCCACGGAATCACTGTAACCATCGAGAAGCAGGCGCTCGAGGGCAATGAGCGTGCCCCGGCTGCCGAGGGAGTGGGCGACGATGACGAAGCGCTCGGGACCGAAGCGATCGCGGATTTCCCGGAGGATCGTGGCAAGCTGGGGCACGCTCCACTTTCTGTCCGCCTGGCCCGCCACGTAGTCCGCCGGGTTTCCGTCCGACAGCCAGGTGAAGACCACGAGCTCGGCCTACCCGTCCAGCATCTGCTGCAGACCGGCACCCCGCAGGCAGACCCGCTCGAAGCCGTAGTAATAGCGGTGCACGAAGATCACGACCTTCATCGAGGAATCCGCCGCCATCCCGTCCTCGATCTCCTGCCAGAAGGCGGAGCGATCCAACGTGTCCACGCCTGTGATTCTCCGATCCCGGGTCGGCACGTAGAAATTCGACTGCTCGGCGATGACCTCGCTCAGGGGAATGACCCTGGACGCCACCCGGCAGCGGCCCACGCTCGTCGGCCCGCGCTGGCCGCCGAAGGCTTCGGCGGGCGACTTGCTGTCGGTGGGCTCCCGCGTGCTGACGAAGCGCAGCACGATCTCCCGGTCCTCGGTGTAGAGCTCGCCGATCTTCCCATCGGTCCAGGAGCGGTACATGGCGAAGGCACCAAGTCCAATGACGACCACAGCAATCAATGCCCAGATCAGGCGAGTGCCGCCCATGACACACCAGTACCCCGGAAATTGCAGACTAGGAGTTGCAGAAGAGTAGTTGCAGGGAAAGCTAGCAGAATTCGGGGGCAGTGCAGGGCCGGGTTGCCGTGGCCAGCAAGGTCAGCACTGGCGTGCCCCTCCATCGGACAGCGCCGCCAGGGCCAGGTCGTAGTCCACGGGCTCGCCCCGCCAGCCGCTTGCGCACCGCCAGGCATCCATGCCCAGGTCGGCCTGCGCATGTTTCAGGGCTTCCCGGGGTCGTGGCCCAAGGTCCGGCGGGCGAGGGACGGCCGGGATTTCCATGCCGTCCGGGTCCCGGAAAACCAGGCCCCGGTCGGCCGAGCCTTCGATTCGATACCCGCCCTCGTGAATCAGCCGATGATGGTGGCGGCAGAGCTCCACGAGGTTCGAGAGCTTCGTCTCGCCGCCGTCGGCCCAGTGTCGGACGTGATGGGCATCCACAAATCGATGGCGGTGGCAGCCGGGAAAGCGGCAGCCGCCGTCACGCACTCTGAGCGCCCGGCGGATCGGTGCGGGCACCGCGCGGGTGCGGCGACCGACGGAGAGGATCTCCCCATGTCGTCCGTGAACGACCGGGACAAGACCGGCCTCACAGCCCAGGCGTTCGAGCGTTGCGGGCGACAGTCGCGGTGCATCGGGATCTTTCAGAGGCTTCGCCGATAGGGTGCGCAGGTCCATATGGATGTGCACCTGATAGCGCTCCCCCGTGCCCCCGGCCCGCTTGTCCGGCCGGAACCAGGCTTCGGCGACCTGCAGGAATGCATCGGCGCGCCGGACCTCCAGCGGTGGCCGATCCCGGTCTGAGTCACCCGGCGCTTCGTGCACGCACGTTTCCGCGGAAACGTCCGAGGGCTCGTCCTCCGGGGTAGCTTTCCCAACACCATGGCGATCGCAGCCGGTTAGGGCAGACGCCGCGTCCACCCGTTCGCCGTCAAGCTCGGCCTCATCAGGGCGGGCGGTGTCGCGGCTCGACGTTTCCGCGGAAACGTCCCCGTCGTCTTCGAGCTCTGCCGTTTCGAGATCTGCCGTTTCGAGGTCCACCAGGGCGGCCTCGATGGCCTTGAGGACCAGTGCCCCTTGCTCCGCGGGCAGACGCAAGCGGATGACGACGCTGCCGTCCTCCTCACGCCACTCCTTAAGCTCACGGCGTGCATTTTGGCTCTCGGCGGCATCCTGTCCCTGCTGACGATAGAGGCGCACGATGCGTTCTAGCTGGGAGGCGGTGCCGTCCCGGGCCCAGTCCAGGAGCATGGCTTCATTCTCTGGCGTGGCGATCCGCGTGAGGGCGCGCACCTTGGCGAAGGACAGCGCGCCGCTTCCGAAGGCTTGGCGGAGG
>JARFQW010000037.1 GCA_029287575.1 Gammaproteobacteria bacterium
CCCGGCACCGCCACACGTCTACCAGCCCCAGCCGCCGAAATGGCCAGGCGGGACCGACGAGGTGGACAGGCACGTCGAGGTGGCCAGGCACACGCCGTCGATTTGTTCAGGCTGGGCTTCGACTTATGTGTGACACTATGTGGACACGCACATGACTCGAGGTTGACTGGCTCTTCGAGGTCACGTCGAGGTGGACAGGCACACGCCGTCGAAATGGACAGGCGGGGCGTCGACGTCGCGGTGGACAGGCACGTGTCATGAGGCGTTCTGGCGCGGGATTCCGGACACGGACCGTAGATCGGATCCGGGGCCGGCTCTGGGACCACGCCGTCGCGATGGAACACAACACACCCTCCAAGAGTAAAGGCGGGACGTTGACGTCGCTGTCGTCGAGGTGGACGCAGGCGTCGTCGAGGTGGACAGGCACACGCCGTCGGGGACCGGGGATGGTGTCACCTCGGACGTCGAGATGGACAGGCAGATGTTGGACGTCGAAGTGGACAGGCGGGACATCTACGTGGCGGTGGACAGGCAGGTGTCATGAGGCGTTCTGGCGCGGGATTCCGGACACGGACCGTAGATCGGATCCGGGGCCGGCTCTGGGACTGGGGCTGGCGCCCGCAGATCCTGCTGCTGCTCCTCGTCCTGGCGAGCGGCCTGTGGCTGCCGCGCCTGGGCCTGGACATGAGTTTCCGGCCGCTGTTCATGGCGGACGGCGAGCTGGTGGAGAAGACCGCGGACTTCGAGCGGGAGTTCGGTCAGATCTCCGGCGCCTGGGTCGCTGCGATCCTCGAGGGCATCGACTGGCGCAGGCCCGAGGGTGTCGCGGCGGTCGACGACGTGATCCGCGCCGTTGACCGGATCGACGGGATCGCCGAGGTTGTCTCGATCACGCGACCGCTGCCCGGCGGCGCGCCGGACGGTGGCATCCGGCTGCTGTCCGCGGACGGGCGGCTAACAGTCGTCCTCGCCCGGTTGATCCCGCCGCTTGAGGACCTGGAAGCTCGACGCCCCGTGATCGCGGAGTTCCGCGCGGCCGTGACGGCGTCACTGCCCGCAGGTGCCGACGCGCGTTTCACCGGCGTCTCCGTCGTCGAGGACGTCTACGCCCGGGAGATCCTGGTCTACCTCGGTCTGGGCGTGGGCCTTACAGTCGCCGCCGTCGCGACGATGCTGTTCCTGCTATGGGGCAGCGTCCCGCGGGTGATCGTTGCCATGGCGGGGACGAGCCTCGCGACCCCGCTCACGCTCGCCGCCATGGCCGCGACGGGCAAGACCATCACGCTGGTCAGCAGCATGGTGCCCACGATGATCCTGGTCATCGGCGTGGCCGATGCCATCCACATGATCGGCGCCTTCGACCGCCGCCGGCAGCGGGGCCAGACACCGAGCGTGGCGGCCAGGGGAATGTGGCGCGACATGAGCCGCCCCTGTCTGCTGACTACCCTGACGACCGCCGGCGGATTCCTGGCGCTGTTCGCCGCCGGGCTGCCTGCGATCCGCGAGTTCGGCGTCATCGCCGCGGGCGGTGTCGTCACGGCCTGGTTCGTCAACCAACTCACGGTCCCCTTCCTGCTCGGCCGCTGGCCCGCTGTGGATGCCGGCCGGGCGCGTGTCCTGCCCCGGCTGCTAGACCGCTGGAGCCGCGCCGCCGCGCGCCTCGCCCTGCGGCGCCCCGCCGCAGTGATCGCGGCGACAGTGGCGATCGGGCTCGTCGCGCTCGCAGGCGTCGGCCAGCTTCGTTTCGATCAGCGGTTCAACGACGAGCTCGGTGCCGACCACCCCGTCGCGAGAGCCCAGCGGCTTTTCGAGAAACACTTCGGGGGACTGCTCGGCCCGGAGCTCGTGATTCGACGCGTCGATGGTGCCTTGCCACACGAGGCCGACGTCGAGGCGGTGGAATTGTTTGTGACCACGCTGCGTCGGGACCGGCGCGTGCTCGCCGCGTGGTCCGGGGTGGGCGCCTGGCGCCACGCCGTGTCGTCGCTTGAATCGTCGCCCAAGTCATCGCTTGAACCGTCGCCTCCGACCACGCTGGTTGCCCGGGACGGCCGACGCGTGGCCGTCATCGCGCGGGTCGGCGATCTCGGGACCAAAGCGGCCCGACACTTCGTCCGCGACCTGGAGCGACTTGCCGGCGACACGCTCGGCCCGACGCTCGAGCTGGAGGTGCTCGGGCAGTGGTGGCTGGCCCAGCGCGGGATGGTCGCGCTGATCGACGACATGGTCGCGAGTTTCGTCTGGGCTTTCCTGCTCATCACGCCGCTTATGCTCATCGGCCTGCGGCAGCCGGGCCCCGTGCTGGCGAGCCTCGTGCCCAACCTTCTGCCCCTCGTGCTCGCACTGGGCTTCATGGGCTGGGCCGGCATCAGCGTCCGGATCGGGACGGCAATGGTGCTCGCGATCGCGCTGGGTATCGCCGTCGACGACAGCCTCCACGTCCTCGCCCGATATCGGCAGGAACGACGCGCCCGCGGGACGCAGCCATCGGCGTTAAGTCACACCGTCCGAGGCACCGGTCCGGCGCTCATCGCGACGACCGCAGTGCTGATCGCCGGCTTCCTGAGCATGCTGACCAGCGGTCTCGTCGCGATCCGCGACATGGGTCTGGTCGCCGCCGTCGCACTCACGGGTGCGCTGCTGGCGGATCTGCTCCTGCTGCCGGCGCTGCTGGCGATATTCGGCGATATCGGGAAGGCATCGTCGATCCGCGGGGCCCGGGCAAGGCTATCGGCGAGGTGATGACCCACATCTACGAACCAGGTCAAAGGCTTTGTTGGCACAACGCCATCTGGACGCCAACTTGGGACGCCAACTTGGGACGCCAACTTGGACGGACGCCAACTTGGACAGGCACATATCAGTACAGACCGGCGACCATGCGCCTACTTGGACAGGCACATATCAGGCCTGTGCCAACTTGCGCCAGCTTGTACTGCGCCAGCTTGGACAGGCACATGTCAGTACAGACCGGCGACCAATCACTCTTCTCCCCGGTGGCGCTGGTCCCGTACCGTTCTCCCCATGCCCCGAGCACGAAAACACCCGGTGTGTCTGTCCGATACGCCCTACTGAACCGGTCGACCGGGCGTGCTATGTTACGCCGGCATCGAGTCTCGGTGCGTGCGTGTCCATCAGGAGTAAATGAATGAGAAAAGTAACTACAAAGGCTTTCGCCGTGCTGGCGTTCGCTGTCTCGTCAATCGTCGTGTCAACCAACGTGCTGGCCGACGAGTGGCCGCTGGTCGGAGGTGACTACTGGGAAGTCACCGGGATTTCCATCGAGGACGGTGGCGGGCTGACCTATGCGAAGTGGCTGGCTACCGAGTGGCGGAAAAACCTGGACTTCGCCAAGTCCAAGGGCTGGCTCAAGGACTATATGATCCTGTCCAATGTCTATGGACGGTCCGATGAAGCTGACATTTACCTGATCAGGGTGAGAGAAAGCATTCCTTCGGGTGCGGAAGGGGAAAAGCGCCAGAAGGAATACATGGAATGGCGATCCAAAAGTATTGCCGACATGCAGAAGGAGAGCGGCAACCGCGCCGAGTACCGCGAAGTCCTCAGCAGCTCGCTGCTTCAGCACATGACGTTCCGCGACTAGGCCTTGCCACCGCTGCCTGCGAACCCGTCACTTGACAGGGCAGGCAGTTCTCAGACTTAAGGGCGGACGGGGAGAAGGATCTTCCCGAACGTTCGGATCAACCAGTTCCTCTCGAACGCGCCGGTGAAAGCGTTGATAAGTTCACTATTGAATCCGCGCGAACAGGTGAAAAGCACTCAACCAAGGCGCCGTCGCACAGTCCCAAGCCGCATAGGCACGCTGTCTTAACGCTTGGTAGTGCGTAGCCGACATCAAGTGCCGGCCCAGGTTGAAAAGATTATAGATAGCCGCATGCGTCCTCGGGAATCGCTGAGCCTGATGCGTTGACTTAAGGCGATGCATCCCCTGCTCTCTCACTCGCGCCGGCTGATGGGAAAGCTCCGCTTGATTGTCGGCATACCGGAAGGTGTCGTGACTCGCATCAGCAAAGCCAATTCGCACACTAGCGTTCCTCAAACAACGCTCCGGCTGCCCAACTATTCGTCCCAGTGGCGGATCGATTAGCGCCACCGCTCACGCTCGAATTGGAAGCGGTGGCAGAGTTAATTGCACCGCCGCTGACACTGGAACTGGCACCGGACGCTTCGTTGTCTATGCCACCGGTGACGCTGGACTCAAGGCCCGACGCCCTGTTGAAAAAACCGCCCGTTACGCTGGACTCTGGTCCGGAGGCCGAATTTCTCCTGCCGCCGGAAACGCTCGAATCTCTGCCTGATGCTTCATTATCAAGACCTCCACCAACAGCCGAGTGTTCTCCATCTGCAGTGTTGCGCCGCCCTCCGCTAACACTGGAATAGATGCCAGCGGTGTCGTTTTCCAATCCACCACTGATGCTGGAGGCCTCCCCTTCCGCAACGTTTTTCGAGCCTCCTGTAACGGTCGCGAAGATTCCAGGCACGGCATTGTCCAGCCCCCCGCTGATGTTCGAGGCGTGGCCTGACGCAATGTTTCCAGCGCCGCCGGTTACGGTCGCAAGCTCCTTGGTAATGCTGTTTTTCTCACCGGCGACGATTCCTCCCGTGCTCTTGTAGGAATTCAGTGTGCCGGCGACGAGATTATGTGACCCGAACTTCGCATCCGACAGGGTCCAGACACCGCGAGCGGCTTCACAACTCTCCTGACTTGTGAGGCGCCCGTTCGAACATGTGCCAGCGCGGGGGTCGGGCTCATCGTATCCAACGATCAGGTTGCCGGTGCCGCTGGCGGTGTGAGTGGAACCGAGACCATTCACCACCTGGAAGTTGGCGGCAATCACGCGCACCACGGGCCGGTCCGGGTTGGTTGTTTCGTCAACCTCTATGTAAGCCTGCAGGACTTCGACGTACGCTTTGAGTTCCGCGATTTCCGCAATCAGGGCCGCCACCTCGGGGTCCAGCTTTTCCATGCTGACCGCGCCGTCTTTGATCTTACCCTCGGTAACGGCGTTGCTTTTGAGTTTCGCAGTGGTGACAGCACGATCAGCCAGTTTGGCTGCGGTCACGGATCGACCCGCGAGTTTGCCGGTCGAGACAGACTTGGGAGCTATCTCTCGCTGCTCTACGCACTGGCGGCACTCTACGTCATCGGCTGTTACAGCGTGCGCAGTGGCGCAGCCCAGAACGAGCCACAGGGCGATCAGTTTCTTCATTTGCTTATTCTCCATCACGCCTGTTCACGACCATTCGCTTGATTGATGAAGTATAGGCCGCCGCTCAAGTCACGGGATTTTGCGTTGTTCGGATTGAAGCAACGCACCGGGTGGACACGCACTGCGCACCGGGTGCACCGCGCACCGGGTGGACACGCACCGGAGACATGGACACGCACAGCCGCCACGGAGACATGGACACGCACAGCCGCCGGTCTGACGTGAGAAAGAGACAATAGTGAGCGCTGTTTTTGGACCCGGTAGCTGGCGAATGCGTCATCGATCGCCTATCGCGCAGCCGCAATCCTCAGGCCAGCGGCATGCTGACCCGGCAAGGCAAGCCTCAGGCTGTTCGTTTCAGACGCAGGTCGCCGTTGCGATAAAGCTGCCTGAAGCATGTGCTGGCCTGCACCCACTCAGAGGTGGAGAGCCCCAATCGCCCTAGGATCGGTCCGATCGAAGCATCGATCCGGCCTCGCTTGCCGGGCAGGACGAGCCTCCCCGCCGCGTCCACCAGTTCGAGATAGTCCGGCGCTCGCATGGGCAGCCTGTCTGGTGACGATCGAGAACCGTCCTTTGGATTGATGGTGCCCGAGAATTGCAGCAGCGGCCGCATGGGCGTCTCGAAGTGATGGAGTTCGCCTTGATCGAGCATTCGTCTTACGTGGCCACGCTGCCCTCTTGAGCTGTCGTCGCCACGAATCCGTACGCGGATGCTGGTGTACTCAGAGTCCTCGGGTGTCGGTGCCATTCGAGCGCGAACGGGATTGAGGTCGACATAGGCCATCGCCGCCAGCAACGCCCGCTCCGAACGCAAGGCCTGGGACTGAAACCGGGCCTCCCAGAAGTGACCTGTGCAGCCATCCTCGGCATTGGCCTGCCTGGCGATCGGTTCGTTCAGACACTTCATGAACCAGCTCAGATCGGCGAGGCGTTGGCGATAGACAGAAGCGGTGGCATGGACCGTCTCCTGTTCCGCAGCACTCAAGGCCACGCCGGCGCGGTAACGCTGGACCAGCAGCGGTCCGCGGAACAGTGAGGTCCAGCGCTGTAGAACTTCATCGTCCGACCAGCGCTTCGCTTCGCCGGGGCTGAGCTTCACCACCAGGTGGTAGTGATTGCTCATGACGGCGTAGGCGCAGAGGTGAATGCTGAACAGGGACGACAGAACGCGGATGCGGTCTTCGATCCAGGTGCGGCGGTGCTCGTAGCTTTTGCCGCTGTCGTGATCGACGCCGCAGAGGAAGGCCCGCCGGACGCAGCGTGAAAAGACGTGATAGTAGGGCGTGTCGGCGAGGCGGACCAGCTGTTTGCGGGGGCGGGGCATGGAGCAACGCTACGGCACTCGCTCAAGGTGTGGAAGGACGATTTGTTGCCGGTCCTTCTCAATATGTGCCTGTCCATGGTTTGCAGATATGTGCCTGTCCATGGTTTGTTTGCGGGACGTTGCCGCGGCCGTCCTTGGAATCAACCGATGCCACCCGCAAACCGGGCAGGATAACCGTGGGGTCCGGTTTGCTGATATCTTCCGTCCTGCCCGAACTCGCCGGCAGCAACAAAAAGAACCAACTTGAGCACCCGGAACCTCCTCGACACTACCAACGGCCGTTTTCTGACTTTCGGCATCCTCTACATCTCGGAGGGTATCCCCTACGGCTTCACCTCGGTGGCGATGGTGGCCTTCATGCGTCAGCAGGGTGTGCCGCTGGACCAGATCGGTGCCTTCGTCGGCGCCATGTTCCTGCCCTGGGCCTTCAAGTGGGCCTGGGCGCCGCTGATCGACCTCATCAAGCTGCCGCGCCTCGGGGGCCGCAAAGCCTGGATCCTGTTCTGTACGAGCATGATGATCGTGACGCTGCTGATCGTTGCGACGGTCGACTACAAGGCCAACTTCGACCTGCTCCTGGCCATGATCGTCCTCAATAACGTGTTCTGTGCGACCCAGGACGTCGCTATCGATTCCCTCGCCGTTAATGCGCTGAAGGACAACGAGCGCGGCCGCGGGAACGGCTTCATGTTCGGCGGCCAGTACCTGGGGATCACCCTGGGCGGCGGCGCCGCGGTCTGGGTCTTCGGGCGCTACGGCTTCGACGTCACACTCATCTACATCGTCGGCATGATGGCGCTGAACCTCATGTTCGTCGTGTTCTTCGTGCGGGATCCCTTCGCGAATCCCTCGGCGCCCCGCGAGAGCGATGTCCTGAAGAAGCTGGTCGCGAACATGGTCTCCTTCGTCAAGGTGACCTACGACAGCTTCTGGCGCTCCGGCCGGGGCCCCAAGGTCGCCGTCGCCTTCTCCTTGCTGCCCACGGGGGCCATGGCGCTGGCCTACGCGACCCTCAGCACAATCCAGGTGGACTACGGCCTGACCGAGAGCCAGATCGCGGCCGTGACCGTCCAGAACACCATCGCCGCGGGCATCGGCTGCCTGTTCGGAGGGTGGCTGGGTGATCGCTACGGCATAAGGAAGTTCGTCGCCGTCGGCTATGCGCTGACGACACTGCCCACCCTCGCGCTGGCATTCCAGATTCAGGCCCACGGCCTGCAGGGCGTGCCCCTCGGCTTTTTTCATGGCGCCATCGTCGTCCACGGCGCGATCTTCGGCATGGCCTTCGGCTTGTGCAGCGCCATTTTCATGGGCATGACCAATCCCGCGGTCGCGGCCACCCAGTTCACTGCATTCATGGGAATGGGCAATCTGGCCATCAGCATGGGCAACTACTGGCAGGGGATCGTCGCTGAGCGCTTCGACTACGCCGCGGTCCTTTTCCTGGACTCGCTGATCGTGCTGATCCCGCTCTGCCTGGTGCCGTTTCTCCGGAACAGGAACGAAGAAGAAGCGCCGCAGGTGGACGGGGTGTTGCTGGAAGCGCCGGTTAAGTAAGGGCGACGCGAAGCGGGCGGTCAGTCGTTATTCGCGCACGAGTACACCGTGGCCGACCAAAGGGTGCTCGCCGCCTTCGGTCGCGATGAAGTCTATGGTGTGATTGTTGAGAAGCCGCATCTGAAAGCGGGTGTGGTCTCCGTGCTCAACCAGATGAACGGTGCCATCCTGAGCAATGACGCCG
>JARFQW010000039.1 GCA_029287575.1 Gammaproteobacteria bacterium
CGGCCCCGGGCGCGACCGTGCTGGGTGAAGTGCTGATGCTGGTTGTCGGCATCAATATCGCCCTGTGGTTCGAGGGCAAGTTCGAGGACTTCTCTGACGCTGAGACCGAGCAGCAGTATCTGCGCGGGCTTCGGGATGATCTGAAAACGGATCTGGACCGTCTGGAGGGCGTGATCGAGTTCAACGAGACGAAATCCGCGCGCCTCTCCAGCCTGCTTCCCCAGCTTGCGGGCCTCGGAGACGCGCCGGCGGACGAGCTTTTACAGGCCATGTTCGAACCGTCGAGCTACGATTTTTTTTCGCCCGCGGATTTCACCTTTCGTTCCATGCAGGAGAGCGGCGACTTCCGGCTGCTCTCCGACGAGGCAACCAAGCAGGGTCTGCTCAAGCTTGCCAGGCGCTATCGGGAGCTTGACCAGATTCAGCAGAACTTCCTGCAGGCACTGGATGACGGGTACATTCCCCTGATGATGGCGGGCTTCGACATGGTCAACGCCCGGCTGGGCGATCCGGCGCTCGTGGACAATCTCGCGTTTCGCAATTTCTTTGCCTACGCGCTCCAGGATACGCAGCAACGCACGCTGTACATGGCGGACGCACGCAAACAGGCCGAGGCCCTGCTGAAGCTCGTTGCGTCACAGGTACGGGAATAGCTGGAGCACAGTCAGGCGGAAGCGCCCCGGGGCGGGATGCCGATGCGACACCGGTGCGGCTTCGGTAACGCAGCCTCCCATTACACTGCCCGCTGCCCGCGGGAACCGGCTGGCATACGCCGTTTTTCAGGATGCTTCCGAGGTTCGGGCGCCGCCGCGAACCCAGTCGGCAAACGCCTTGGCCGCGTCACTGAAGCTGTCCCCGGCCGTGTCCTCGACCCACGCCTGCATGGCCACCAGCAGGCCGGAAGCGGCTTCGGGATGCGCCGCGGAGAGCTGAAGATAGGCTGCCTTCACGTCGTCGAAGCGATTCAGTGCGAGGTAGGTTTCTGCTCTTCCAAGGAGACTGTCGGCATTCTCCGGTTCGAGCGCGAGCGCCGCATCGTAGGAGTCCAGCGAATCGTCCAGCTCGCCCATCTTGCGAAGCGCAAGGCCGCGGGCCGTGTAGGCCTCGGTGAGGCGATTGTCACATTCCAGGGCCCGGTCGAAGTGCCGTTTGGCGTTGTAATAGGCCCGCTGGATCTTCTTTTCGTTTTTTGCCTTGTCGCCGGCGTCGGGAATCGCCGCGTGTTCGGCCTCGAAGCGCCGGGCCCGCTCGAGCTGACCGGTACCGCTGTCGTATTCCTGGGCTGCGTACTCGTCATAGGTCAGACCGCGAGTGCCGGCGCCGCAGGGGTAGGTTTGCGCCGCCAGCGGCCCCGCCAGAAGAACCCCGCCGATAATCCACAGCCACTTGCTCATTGCCATACCCATACGCCCCATCCGGAATCCGCTGGTCATCTCAAATTGTACGACTCACTCGTCGATCCGCGCACGGCCCTGGCGGTGGCACACTCCCGGCGAGCAGGCTCGCTGCTTGAGTGCACCGCCCGTTAACCAGGTCAGGTTCACAGCTGCGTTATGGCTGTGTCGCGCCGCCGCGGCCCACGCTGCGCCAGCCCTCGATGACCCGAAGCGATTCCATTGACGGTGGCTGGTTGTCCAGCAGGATAAGAAAACGCCCGTCCCGCGGATTCTGCCAGTAGGAATAGCCCAGGATGTTCTGCCACAGGGGTTCGTTAAACACGGCGGACGGGGTGCCGGGGACCGGCTGTCCGTCTTCGAATGAGATGGGCATGACGTACAGTGTGCGCCCGTACCGGTACCAGATCCTGCTCATGTCTTCCGACCAGCGGGGCTCCTCGCCACCGGTTGTCGTGATCTGGACCGGCGCACGCGCCTCGTCCTCCAAGGAGTCGAGAAAGACCTCGTAACGGCCGGAGGCATCGGCGGTCAGGGCCAGCCAGCGGCCGTCCGGAGACACCTGGGCCAATACTTCGGATACGTCGGGCCGGTCCGCGACGGGTTGCATCTCGCCGGTAGTCAGATCGGCCAGGTAGAGGTCCATGACGTTCTCGGTCTGCTGCACAACCGGGGCGATCCGGTCGTCGTGCAGGTTGGTGATGACCGCGTCACGTGGCGCCTCGACGATCAGCTCCGCTTCGCCCGGGGGGCTGTCCACGCGCTTTCGGTAGATGCCCATGGTGGACTCGTCGCTGTGACGATTGGAGCTGAAGAAGATCGTCTGACCGTCCGCTGACCAGTGGGGCATGAGGTTGGCGCCGCCCCGGGTCAGACGCCGGCGCGCATTCGTGTCGACGTCGACAATCCAGATGTCCGCCGTGGCATCCGTGATCGTGATTGCCAGCTTCCTTCCGTCGGGGGAAAACGTCGCGGCGCCATAGGTTCCCGGCGGCAGATCCAGAGGCTCCACGCCGTCGCTTCCGGCCAGGGCCAGGCGGCGCTGGCGGAAGGGCGCGCCCCGGGCATAGATCAGCGTCCCTTCGGAGACGACGAACTGCGCCAGGCCGGCATCACGACGCAGCTCTGACCCGATCCGCCGCTCCTTGCCCGACACCGTCGCCGTCTTTACATCGAAGTCCAGCGCGAATATCTCGTTGCCCAGGGAATAGGCGAGGGTGTCGGAAGCGATACGCACATTGACCGGGAGCTCCATGACGGTGTCCACGGCCCCGGTTGCGGGCGTGTAGACGGCCACCCGGCCGGACCTGTCGTAAATGAGGAAGCGCTCGCCGTCCGGCAGCGGCTGATATTCGGCGCCGGTGGACACCGGCTCACCCGAGCCGTCGCTCGCCTGTCCCGGATAGAGGCGCCCCGGATAGAGGCGTGTTGGCTGACCGCCTGTGACCGGCACCCACCAGTGGGCGTTGGATTCCCGGTCGTTGTAGATGATCCGGTCCGGGCCCCACCAGGCACCGCCCTGGGGATTCGGCGTTCTGACCAGCACCCTGGCGTCGCCGCCGTCGATGGGCACGATACGCAGCTGGTCGTGGGCAAAGAAACCCACCCACCGGCCGTCCGGCGAGACAAACGGCGCATAGGCCCCCTCCGAGCCCGGCAGGGGCCGCACGCCGAACTCCCCGAGATCGCGCACATAGAGCTGCGTGGTCGCGTTCTCCGCCCGGCCCACGTAGACGAGCCGGTTGCCGTCGGGCGTGATGGCCATCGGCACGGTGGGAATGGCCAGCGGAGAGGAGCCGACGAACTCCACCGGCGCTTCCTCGGGCAGGGCGATCTCATAGCGGCGGACCGGCGTGTCCGATACCGGCTCCGCGTCGGGATCCAGAAATCCGGGAGCCTGGCCGAGCAGAACGCCGGCGGCGATCAGTACGACGATGGCAATCGCCGATTTGAGGCTGATCCATGCCGTATCCGGCGCAGCATCGGTGGCCGCGCGTTCTTCATCGGCCGGCGCGATATCGAAGGCCCATGAAAGAACCAGCGCGACCGGCAGCCCGACCATCGTGGCGATGGCGATGGTGGAAAAGACCACCGGCGGCAGCTGCAGCGCCTCGACGAGTAGTTCGGCTGCCTGCAGTACGACGAACGCCGCGCCCAGGTAGACGAGCGCGGCGCGAATGACGCGGCGGCGCTTGAGTTCGGCGAGGAATCGGTGCATCTGGACCCGTTGCAGCTGGGCAATCAAAACGACAGTTTACTCAACTGCCCCTGAACAGGAGACGGCAATAGCCAGGTCCGCGTTCCTTCGGAGGCGCCCGGTCCGCCAACCCCGGTACCGTCGCACGGCACTCGGTGCAGCTGCCGGAAGGCGCCGGGATGGCTCCGAAGACCGCGGAGGTCGACGGCCTGTCATTTCCCCGGCCAGTCGCCTGCCAGCCTCAGGCTACCGGGCCGCGGGAACGTATCCTGCCGATCGGGTCCTGCCCAAATCGCCCCCGCTTCCGGCCGGGAACGGTGATAGCCTTCGACCATGACTCTTGCTCGACTGACACGCGGGTTGCTGATGGTTCTCGGGGCGTCCATCGCCCTGGCGTCGCACGCGCAGGAAACGGAGAAGGCCGAAGCGCTTCAGGCGCCGAATCCGGCGTCGCTTAGAGCCGGCTGGTGGTCCTACTTCGAGGGCGGGCGCGCCGAGGTGGAACCCCGGGTCACGGGGTTTCTTCAGAACCTCGGCCCGCAGATTGCCGAACTCGATCCCTCCAGCCAGGTTCTCGCCGAATCCGATCTCAAGGCCCTGCGGGACAACTTCACGGTTTATCTGGATCTTCTCGATACACAGGCGCCAGAAGCCCGCGACCCGCCCGAGGCACAGGAGCGGTATACGATCGAGGAGCTGCTCGAACTCGGGAATCTGGTGCGGGATGCGCGCACCTCCGCGGCCGAGGCCCAGGTGGAAGCCGACCGCGCCAGGCGGATTCATACCGAGGTCAGCCGGCGCCGCGATGCCGCCTTTGATGCCTATGTCTCGGCCCCGGCGGGCGATCCGAGGTGGCTCGCGGCGGTGACGCTCATTAAGTCCCGGATCTCCCAGGCGATCTCCAGCCGCCGGCTGGAACTGTTGACGGCGAGGCTGCAGAACGCCGTCACCTACGCCGACCAGAGCGCTGCGCAGCTGCAGGTGGCGCTGGAACGGCTGGAGCCGACGGAAGAGGCGGCCAACACGGGCAAGCTGATGGAGCGCATCGCGGCCAGCGAGGCGGCCGTAGAGGCTGCGCGCGAGAACCTGCGTACCGCCGAACTCGAAGCCAGCACGCTCGAGCTGGATACGCCCCAGGGCCGGTCCCAGCGTCGGCTGCAGCAGCAGGCGCTGATCAAGGCGCGGGTCGAACTCGCGCTCGCCGAACTCGCGCTATCGCAGGCCCAGGCCTTCCGCTGGTGGAACCAGCTGGAGCTGCAGACCGTCGATGACCTGTCGGTCATGGAAGAACAGGAGCTTGCCTGGTCCGAGCTGGTCCGCGACATCGAGGCGGAAAAACCCGACTGGCAGCGCGAGTCGGAAGACGAGCTGCTGGCGGTGCAGAGTACGGAACGCACGGGTCTCGAAAAGGATGCCGTGAAGCTCCTGGATCAGCGGCTGGAGACCGCCCGGGACACGCTTCCCCTGATTGTGGACGTCGACGACAGCATCGCGGATCTGGACCTGCTCGGCACCGCCGTGGACCGGGCCATGGCGCGAAACTCCGGTCAGATCGGGTCCTGGTTCTCCTCCCTGAGCCTGCAGGTCAAGACCCTGTTCCGGCGCGCGTCCGACGTCATCGAGTATCCGCTGTTCTCGGTTGGCGAAGCGCCGGTGACCGGTGGCGACATCCTGCGGGTGCTGATCATTCTGGGCATTGCCGTGGCCCTGTCCCGCGGCATCCGCCATGCGATCAGCCGCGTGGCCGAGCGTGGCCATCAGGGCTCCCAGGCCTCGTTCTACACGATCGGGCGACTGACCCATTACACGATCATCATCGTGGCGATCTTTATCGCCCTGTCGTCTATCGGTCTGGACTTCAGCAACCTGGCGCTCGTCGCCGGCGCGCTCAGCGTCGGCATCGGTTTCGGCCTGCAGTCCATCGTCAGCAACTTTGTATCCGGCCTGATTATCCTGTTCGAGCACACGCTGCGTGTCGGTGACTACATCGAGCTGGATACGGGCATCACCGGGACCGTGAAAGCGATCAACGTGCGCAGCACCCTGATCAATACCAACGACAACATCGACATCGTGGTGCCGAACTCCGAGTTCGTGACCAGCCGGCTGACCAACTGGACCCTCGGCGAGAGAATTCTGCGCATGCGCATTCCCTTCGGGGTCGCCTACGGCACGGACAAGGAACTATTGAAGAAGGCGGCGCTCGAAGCAGCCGCCGACGTCCCGTATACCCTCACGCACATGAAGGACCGCGAGCCCGACCTGTGGCTGGTGGAATACGGTGACAACAGTCTCAATTTCCTCCTGCTCGTATGGGTCAACCGGCAGGGCGCCCGGCGACCTACCCGCACTCGCGCAGCCTACCTGTGGGCGCTGGAAACAAAGCTGTCCGAATACGGCATCGAGATTCCGTTCCCGCAGCGGGACCTGCATCTTCGATCCGGATTCCCGTCCGGTGCGGACCTGCCGCAAAAGGTGTAGGCTCGCGCGTTGCCGGGCAGCACGCCCGGACCGTGCCGGGGCCATCGACAGCGAAGAAAGGACATCCGGATTTTGAAAACCACAATGCGTTGCGCATGGCTTCTGATCGGTGTGCTGGCAGCTCAGGCTGCGTTGGCCCAGCGTCCGGAGTACCGGCCGCCGCGATTCGAAATCGCACCGATGGGCGGCTATCGGATCGGCGGCGAGTTCGACGTCGAGAACGACGACGGCAGCAATCCGCGCAGCGTCGATTTCGAGGAAGGCGGCAGCTGGGGCTTCGGCCTGGGGATTTACCGCGATCCGAATGGATTCTACGAGTTCCTGTACTCGCGCCAGACCACGGAGCTGGACGACCCGGACCCGGTGCTGGGAAGCGTGGACATCACCACCGAGTACTATCAGCTTGGCGGCACGCTGCTGTTCGACCCCGAGCCGTGGCTGAGGCCGTATCTGTCGCTGACCATCGGCATTACCCGTTTCGACGCCGACGGCTTCGGCTCGGAGATCAAACCCTCTGGCAGCCTGGGCTTCGGCCTGCGGTTCCCGGTGGGCGAGCGGCTGAGTTTCCTGACCGGCCTGCGCGGGTACGGAACCCTTGTGGACTCCAACACCGACCTGTTCTGCTCCTCGGTCAACGGCGAGGCCGTGTGTCTGGTGCAGGGATCCGGAGACGTCGTCTATCAGGGCGAAGCCGTGGCCGGCTTCGTGCTGCGTTTCTAAAACACGGAAAGGGACAGTTCACCTATCTCGGTTAGGGGGACAGTTCACTTAACCGGTACACGAGTGATTGGACGGTAGCGGCGCATCAAGCCGCCTGCTACGGGCCCGTGGGGCGGGCAAATATGCTGTCATGCAGCGGGACATTGACTTCCAGCGTCCTGACCGCGGCCCGCCACGTGCCGTCGGCGCTCGAGACCCAGCGAGGATGATGGATGCCTTCCCTCACCACGTCCCACGGTCCTGACAGGCTGCCCACGTCTTCGTCGTAGGTGCCGAACGCATATGGCTCGCCCTTGGCGTCGAGGCTGAACCACAGGATGCGCTGTTCCCCGGCGAAGACTTGCAGGCGCTCATCGTCCCCCACCGACAGGCTCAGCGCGGCATCCCGGGCCGCAACCCGATGTAGGGTCCGGTAGAGGTGGGCGGCGTACCAGGCCATTTCGCCGGCGTACCGGTCTTCCGGCAGATCCTCGATGCGCCCGGCGAGATTCAGGCGCCAGCTCGCGTCACCGTCGACCACCCGGATCAGATGCAGGTCCTTGGCCGTGGTCTCGATCCGGAAACGCGGCCGCTCGAAATCCAAGGTGATCACCGCGTAGACCACGGTTGGCTCTTCGGCCCGGTTCTGCTGGGAACCGTTGATGGTGTTGCGTAATTCCGCCCAGGCGGCGCGCCCGCCCAGGGCGTCGAGCATCTTCTCCGCCAGCGCCTCGGCACGGGCTGCGTCCTGCGCCGAGGCGCTCATGGAAGCCAGAAACAACACAACGGCCGTCACGACCCGCCGCCATGTTGCGTGACCCGGTAAATGCGGAGTGATTCCGTCGAGCATCGGCGATCGCTCCTCGAGGGTGACGGTACATGTGTCGTCTCACGATACACGGCGCCGTGAGTCTTTCCCGCCCGGTCCGCCACGCTTTGCCCCTTGAATATGTCGTACTGTCGCGGCAATCAGGGGGACAGTTCACTCGACTGGGTTAAGTGAACTGTCCCCCTATCTTGGGCCGTCGGTATACTGGCTGGCCAACGAGCACTAACGGACGAAACACCATGGCCCGGTTCCCGTCGCTGCCCGACCAGCCCCATCTGTCCGATGTTTTCCAGCGCTTCTGCAAGGGTGCCGGGCCGCTGATGGCCTTCCACGACGCCATTTTGCGCGGCGAGTCGGCGCTGACCGTCGGCGAGCGGGAGATGATCGCCGCCTATACCTCCGGTCTGAACGCCTGCGATTTTTGTCACGGCTCCCACCGCATGATCGCGGAAATTCACGGCATCGATCCCGCGGTGTTCGAACAGCTCTTCGACAACCAGCCCGCGGCGGGCCTGGACGACAGGTGGGGGCCGCTGCTGGCCTATGTCCGCAAACTGACCGAGGCCCCCGCCCGCCTGACCGACGCCGATGCCGAGGCGGTGCTGGCCGCGGGCTGGAGCGAGGAGGCGCTCTATGATGCCGTCGTTGTCTGCGCCACCTTCAACATGATGAACCGCATCGTGGAGGGTTGCGGTGTCGTGCCGACAGCGGAGGGCCAGGCGAACTCCCGCGCGCGGCACGAAGGGTTCCGGGACAGCCCGACCCCCTATGCGGATTTTGGCCGCATGATCGGTGTGGTGCCGGATTCTGAAGGCTAAAGAGACGGCGCACCGATTCAGGTGACTGCCCGGTTCCGCCGCTCGTTTCAAGAGGTGTCTATGCTTGTCGGAAGCGGACATGCAAGGGGGGACACGCCATGACGGACATCGATATCGACCAGCTGCGGGCCAGCGCCGCTACAACAGCGGATGCTCAACTGAAACTGAACCCGGGCGCCAACCCGCTGGCTATCGGCCAGCACACCTTCGAGCTCACCGTGGTCGACGATTCGGGCAACGAGAGCGCACCTGCCCGGGTTCGGGTCATCGTCGCCGACACCCAGGCGCCCACCGCGGTGCTCGACGTGCGCGACGCCAACGGCCAGCCGCTGACAAACAACCGCGTGCCTTTCGGCGCCGCTTTCAGGCTGGATGGCAGCCGCTCGGCGGACATTGGCGGTCAGATCGTGAAGTACACCTGGAAGCTGATCGACTAGCCCGGTGGTGGACTTTACGCGCACCCGGTCCGTCAGCACGCGAACGCCCGGAGTCACCGTCGACCCGCTGCCCGCGGGCCGATACGTGTTTCAGCTCGTCGTGACCGACGCGGCCGGCAACGAAAGCCGGCCGGCCCGGATCAGGCTGCACGTGGAGAAAGCGCCCCGGGGACGCCGCGGCGGAAGAGGGGACGCAGCGGCACCCGATACCTGATCGCGCGCCACGATGTTCCCCCGAAAGGCCCGGACGAGCTTCCGGACTGACGGCGCGGGACTTTACATAATGTTGAAATTCCCCGGTCCGTGAACTACACGTTAAGCCTGCGGGCAAGCCGGATTGCCCGGGGTCATATCTCCGGGAAGGACGCCTCTTCGGCAACTTCGGTCAACCCGCCAGGATCCTGACGGCGCGTCTGTTTCGCGCCCACGACAACCAGCCAGATTTCCGGACCCCCAGCTTCCCCGCCAAGGACTCGGCCGACCCTCACTTGGCGGGTCCTGCCTGGCAGCAGGGGAACCAGCATGGCCGAGAAAGTTGTCATCAACCGAGCCACGATCGCGGACCTGGTCAGCCTGCCCAAGGTGGGCGAGCGCCTGGCAGCGCGGATCATCGTCGAGCGTGATGCCCGTGGCGGCTTCGAAAAGATCGAGGACCTCCTCGACGTCCAGGGCATCTCCATCGATGTGCTCAGGGAGATCAAGCCCCGGGTCCTGCTGAACGATCCGGCCGGTGCGGCCGCGTCGGATGCCGGTCCCCGGGCGCCGATTTTCGTGCAGCTCAAACTCTCACGGGGACAGGCGGATTTCTCCGGCTACCGGGTACACGTGCGCTATGCGGGCGAGTTCACCGGCGCCCCCGCCGAACTCGAAGCTGCAGCCATCGCCAACGCCGATGGCGTGGCTCGCGGCGGTCAGGTGGTGGTGCGGGGTGACGGCGAAGTCACCGTACGGACCCCCTCGGGCCTCGAAGTCCATCGCAGCCGCGAATCGCTGAAGCAGCTCACCAGTGGCCACGAGATCGAAGTGCCGGCGCCGGTGCAGCCTGAGCTCGGCGATTCGAAAGACAATCCCGCCTTCGACAAGCCCCTCCGCCTGCGGGGCCGGGTCATCGACCGGAATGCCAGGCAGCAGGTCGCCCACACCCAGGTCGTGGTGTTTGTCACCGAAAAGGCGGATCCCGAGGCCGGAGACTTCGTGCCCGTGGCGGTTGGCGTGACCGATTCGAAAGGCTATTTCTCCACCGACTACCCGTTGGGCAAGTTCAAGCAGGCCTTCGGTCATATCGCCGTGGCCAGCGGCATTACTGCCCCCATTCGTCTCGAGAAGGACGGCTCGCTGCCCCAGTCCACAATCCTGGTCATCGATCTGCCCCGGGACGTGGAAACCCCGGAGGATCCGTGCGAATGCGAGGGCGGTGTTGTGCCCCGGGATCCCGACGTGGGCGATCTGACCACCACTGACGGCACCTATTCCCAGGACCTGGGCGGCGGCTGCATCGACTTTACCAAGCCTGATCGGGTGCTGGAGGAGTTCTCCTTCAGCTACCTGGTGCGCACCACGGAGCCCGAAATCAAGGGCGTCACGCTGAAAGAACCGCCCAAGGTGGATCTGGGCAAGTACAAAGACCTGATCGCGACCGCGATTGGTGGCGCTGGATTCAGCAAGGTGACCGCCACGCCCCTGATTGTCGGGCGCTCGGTGGGCGCCGCGGACTCATCGGCCGGCGACGTGGCCATGAGCCTGAAGATCGATCCGAAAATTCTGCGTTCCGCCGCGCAGTCCACCGAGGCCCTGACCGCGGTCAAGCTGGACAACGTGGTCAAGAAGTCGGCCCTCAATGAGCTGATCCGGAAGATCGACATCGACCTGTTCCGCAAACCCCGCCGCAACGTGCTGGACTGCGACACCGAGGTGGACTGGGACGAGGAGCCCACGATCTACCAGGCCTGCACCATCGCCCATGGCCATGTCCTGCGGTTCAAGCAGCAGTGGGTATCAGACGGCTACTCGCTGGGCAACCTGCTGTACTCGCTGCCGCTGGCGCCGGCCCAGAAGAAGCAGATCGCCATCGTGGACTGGGAGCGGCGGGACACCGCCCGGCGCACCGAGGCCACCACCGTGGTCGAAGAGTTCTCCGCCGACCTGGAGCGGGACCGGGATATCGTCGACGTGGTCCGGGGCAGCGTGTCGGAGAACATCCGCGCCGGCTCCAGCGCCCGCTCGTCGTCCTTCGCCGGCGGGGCCGGGCTGGCCGGCATGATCGGCGGCATATTCACGGGCGGCATTTTCGGTGCCGGCGGCGCGATGGGCATCGGCGGCGGCACCAGCAAGGCCAGCTCCCGGGCCTGGCAGAACAGCTCCCGCAAGACCGCGCTGGACAGCCTCAACCAGCTCCGGGACCGCATCTCCCAGTCGGCGTCCTCGCTGCGAAGCCAGCGCTCCACCGTGGTGCAAGCGGTGCGCCAGGGCGAGCGGGCCGTGGCCCAGAGCGAGACGGTGGCCAACTACAACCACTGTCATTCCATCACCGTTCAGTATTTCGAGGTGCTCCGGCATCTGCTCGTGCGCCAGAACATCGTCGACGTACAGGAATGCCTGTTCGTGCCCTTGCCCATGGCCCGCTTCGACGCGGACAAGGCGCTGCGCTGGCAGGACACCATGATGCGCTTCATCCGCGACCGCCGCCTGCGGCGGGGCTTCGAATCCCTGCGCGTGCTGCAGCTGTCGCCGGCGGAGGACGGCCTGCCCGACGGCATCTACGCGGACGAGCCCATGACCTTCTTCGAAGGCGACCTGCGGCTGCGCTTCCAGCTGGCCCGGCCCAGGGACAAGGCCGGTGAATTCGAGGACGCCATGGAGGCCTTCGATTCCCCGGTCTGGGGTTTTCTCTCCCGGCTGGGCATCACGCTCGATCCCCGCGAGTTCTACGAAACGTTCCTGGCCAGGGAGCGCTACAAGGACCGGGCGTTCCTGCGCGAACTGGGCGGCGAGATCGCCCGCCGTTTTGTGCAGCATCTGCAGATCGTGGCCGTGCTGCAGGACGACAGCGTGCAGGTGCTGCCGGCGGACCTGACGCTACTCTCGGACTTTGCCAACGACCGGGAGCTGTATGTGTCCATCCGCATGTCCCGGGACCTGGACCCCCTCACCCGGGCACAGGTCAAGGCCATCCGCCTGCGCATGAACCCCATTTTCGGTTTCCTTGGGCGAGAGCTGCTGCCCGACAAGTCCCGGGTCATCGTGGAGCGTGGCCGGCTGAGCTACCGCTCCGGCACCTTCGCCGGCCACCTGTTCCGGGACCGGCGTATCGACAATGACATCGTCGGTCTGGACGCGGTGTATATCTCCACGCCGCTGACGTCTCGTGAGCTCGTGAACCCGCGGGAGGAAGCCGAAAAACTGGCCGCGGAGCTGCTGGACCATCTCAACGAGCACGTCGAGCGCTACCACCATCTCATCTGGTGGTACATGAGCCCCAATCGGCGCTACATGCTGCTGGATGGCTTCGTGGCTCCCAACAGCGGCGGCCGCAGCGTGGCGAGCGTGGTGGACAACGAACTCATCGGGCTGGTGGGCAACTGCCTGGTCATGCCCGTGTCCCGGGGCGTGCACCTGGATCCCACGTTTGCCCAGGACGAGGAAGAACCCATCGACCTGCTGGCGCATTACAAGCCCACCACGCCGGTGGACCCCATGCGTATCGCGCTGCCCACCAAGGGGGTTTACGCCGAGGCGGTCATGGGTCAGTGCAATGCCTGCGAGAAGAAGGACGAGACCCGCTTCTGGCGCTGGGAGGAGAGCCCGATCCCGGACAGCCCCACGGCTATCAATCCGCTGGACACCGGCAGCCGGTTCCAGTCGCCGGGGGACCTGCAGGCCAAGGACCTGCCGCCGGCCATCGTCAACTTCCAGAACGTGCCGAACGCGCCGGCGCCCCAGGGCTTCGACGCCGCTGCCAAGATCCTGGCGACAAGCAATCTGTTCAAGGACATCACCGGCCTGGACCAGAACCAGAAGAACGCGCTGGCCGCCCTGCAGGCGGCGTTCGCCGCCAGCGATTCGGCCATGAAGGAAAGCTCGGCCCTGGCCCAGAAGGCTGGCGAGCTGGCCATGCAGCGGGCCATGTCCCGGGACGTGGACAAGGCGATGGAGACCATCAAGCAGGCCAAGGACGAAGGTCTGATCGACAAGGCCCAGGCGGGCAAGCTGACCGAGCAGGCGATTGGCGGACTCGTCGGCAATGCGGACGCCGGCCGCGGCAAGACGGCGCTCACCAAGGAAGAACCGGTGAAGAAGGCGATCAAGGAAGGCAGCAAGAGCGGCAAGGACGTGGAGGTGAAGCGGGGCAACGAGGAGGTGAAGGTTTCCGCGCCCAAGTCCGACGTCGTGGCCTCGCCCTCGCTGGACCTGGACGCCGGTATCACCGCCCAGCAGCGCTTCTTCAGCCCGGCCAGCCACGACCTCACCGGGGTCACCCAGGTGGAAGCCGTGCTGCGCAATGTCCCGGCCACTGCCAGCCTGCGCTGGCGGGCGGCCGTGCCGGGTACCCTGGAGATCGACTCGCCGGAGGCGGCCATCACGCTGGTGAAGGGCCTCAAGCCGGGTCCCCAGGACCTGGTCTGCGAGCTGCTGGACAGTTCCGGTGTGGTGCAGCGGCATGAGACCACGACGCTCTGGGTGCCCCAGTTCGTGCACATCCGCGAGGAGGGCACCGAGTTTGACGATGCTCTGGATGACCTGCACCTGTTGTCGGCGAAGTCCGCCCTGCTGCCCGTCGTGGACGAGGTCATGAAGTCTCTGCTGGGACAGTTCAACGTGCGGGTTGCCTGGAGCAATGCGCCGTTCAACCAGGACGTGCCGGCGTTCCTGAAGTCACCGCCGCTGGCCAAGCGCGGCTACACGGACGTGGCCTTGAGAGAGTTCAAGGATCCCGGCCTGCTGGGCCACACGATCGTGGATACCACCTGGCTGGGTGCGCCCACGGCGCCGGCGGAATCCATTGAGATTTTCCCGAGGGGCTTCCTCTCGCCGGGCATCGACGTCATTCAGCCGGTGGCCGACGCGATCAACGCGATGAAAGCGCGCGCCACGTCGGACATCCACATGATGACCAACTGGATCGAGTTTGCCGGCCGCATGCTGGGGGAGAACATCGCCCACGAAATTCTCCATTCGCTGGTGGGCGACAATCTCCCGGGCAACAAGGGCCACTGGGACATCCCCGGAGACAAGGCGAGCTACCCGGAAGTTGCACGGGACATCCTGCGTTCGGGGTCGGATCGCGACTTTATCGACCGGGCCGGGGTGGAGGTCATCGATGCGGCGAACTTCCCGGACGACGGCTCGTTCAACGACGGCGGCCGCGGTGCCATGAGCTACGTGACCACGCCGCTGAAGCAGATCCTGGATCGGCACTTCAAACTGCCGTAGGGGGACGGGAGGCAGTTCCGGTAACCGGCGCCGGGCCCGGAGTGCGTGGCCACGGGTCGCCGGCG
>JARFQW010000041.1 GCA_029287575.1 Gammaproteobacteria bacterium
GGACCCGGGCGACCCGTTGGGTGCCCGCTACATCGAGCGTGACGCGGTCCAGGGCCTGGGCGGCCGGTGCCGCCGCCACCAGCGCGGCCACGCCCAGGGCCATGGCGATCGTTCGGATCAGGACGAGGCCCCGCTGGATGACGGGCCGGCATTCTGGCCACCGGCTGACGGCGCCGGAGGATTCGACGGGCCGGCATGGCCCCGGAACAGGACCAGATCCTGTTTCGGGAAGGGGAACTGGATGCCTTCCTCCTGGAACCGCTTGTAGATGGCGCAGTTCAACGAATGGGCCACGCGTCCGCGAAGCTCCGGCGAGGACACCCAGACGAGCAGTTCGAAATTCAGCGACCAGTCCGCGAACATGCGGAATCGTGTCCGCGGTTCGGGGATCTCGCACACGTCGGGGTGGTTCGTGGCGATGTCCAGCAATACGGCCTGGGCGTGATCGATGTCGGCGCCGTAGGCCAGCGACACCGGGATGCGGACCCGGAACCATGCCTGGGGACCGCCGGTTTCGTTGATGATCTTGGAGTTGCCCATCACCGCGTTGGGAACCGTGATCTCCACGTCGTCCCGGGTCAGCAAACGTGTCGTACGCAGCCCGACGTGCTCCACCTGGCCCCGCTCGCCGGTATCCAGTACGACCACGTCGCCCACCTTGTAGGATCGGTCGGCCAGCAGAAAGACCCCGGAAAAGATGTTGGCCAGCGAGTCCTTGGCCGCGAGGCTGATCGCGAGGCCGCCAATGCCCGCGGCCGCGGCCCACGCCGTAATGTCCACGCCCCAGACGTGGAGAATCAGGTACAGGCCGACGAGGGCAAGGATGATGCGGATCGTGTTGTCGAACAGGGGCAGGGTGGCTGCCTGCACGTAGCGGCTGCCGTACTTGTCCTGGCTGGCCCGGCGCAGCAGATAACGAATCACGCTCAGGCCGAACTTGATCCAGACCAGGACAAAAACGGTCCGCAGCACCTGCAGGGTGATCCGCTCCGGGGCCTCGCCAAGATCGAGAATCACGGTGGCGGACCCCAGCCCGATCAGCATGATCGTCGTGAACACCGGCTGGCCGAGAGACTTGACGAGAAGATCGTCCATCTCCGTGTCCGTCTTCCTGGCCAGGCGGCCGAGAAGGTTGCCCAACAGCCGCACCATCAGGGCGAGGATCAGGGCGAGGACAAGCGCGAGGCTCGCCTGCAGCCACGGATTGTGGCCGACGGACGTGGCCAGCGCGGTCAGAATTTTCCCTATGTCTTCCGGCATCGTTTCCCGGCTCCATTGAGTCCGGCAGGCATTAGACCATTCCGGGCCCCCGGCCAGCCAGCGGGCCTGCCCACTGGACCCAGGAAGGCGGCGCCGCTAGCGGGTGCCGGGCGGAGGCGGATTGTCCGGCCGTTCATCGGCCACGAAACTCATGGCCTCGAGCCGCCAGTCGGCAATCGGGGGATGATCCGGTATGAGCTTGTGGTCGAGGACCTCGCTCCAGTTGCCCCGGATCGGGAATTCCATCGTCGTGGAGCCACGCTGATTGCGTTCCGAGATGCCGACGAAGGTCAGTCGGAGCCACCCGGGTTCCGCGGCGCGGTCCACCCGGCCGCGCAAATGCAGCACCCGGCTGTTCGTGTCGTAGGAGATGGTCGCCCGAATACACACCGGGCCGTCCTGCGCGCAGATCCGGTCGTTGCGCGCGAGAAAATAGAAGGTGCTGGCGGAGACGTCCGCCGCGAGGCCAGCGCAGAGTGCCAGCAGGGCCGGGGCGACTGAAATACGAAAAGGCACGGTGGAAAGGATACCAGCATACGCGACTCCGACGGATGTTCATAAGCACTCACCTGGACGGTCTGCTAGCAAAAAAGATATGTGAAACAGATACTTGACGAAGGCTGTCGTCGGCGGTACCCGTGTAGGGGCAAGACTCGCGGAGGAACGCCGATGCTGAAACCATGCAGTAGCCCGGGACGACCCGGAAATGCCGTTCGGAGGTGCTCTTTGTGAGCGGCGGTCCGAGTATCGTCGCGGCGGAAAGCGTCCGGGACTTCTTCCGGGAAACGGTGCACCGCGCCGTGGACAACCAGGGCGTGAAGGCCGACGACCACACGGTGCACTACGTGGTCAATCTGCTGACGCTGTTTACCCGCGCCGATGAGCTCTATGCGGACGGCGCCCCGGGCCGGGGGCTGCCTGCCCTGGCATTGCTGCTCCACCAGGCGGTGGATGCCGAGGATCCGGCCGTGCAGGAGCGGGGCTTGCAGCGGCTCGGGGACATGGCCCTGTTTATCGCCGGATTCTTTCCGGATGCGCTCGCCCGCCGGCCGGTGGATGTGGACTACTACATCCGCATGGGCGGCGGCGCCTACGGGACGCTTGCCGAGCGGGTCAGCCGCTCGCCGCGCCGCGGCGTCTTCGGCAAGGTGTTCGCCGAGCTGGGGGAAAAGTTTGACCGCTTCGTCGACGTGATCGGCGAGGTGAGCGATTCCGGTCGTGGCCACACCCCGGCCGACACTCTGCGGCTTTACGAGGTCTGGATGAAGACCGGTTCGGAGCGCATGAGGCGCAGACTCGAGGACCTCGGCATCGTGCCCATCAGCGCGTCGATGAGTCGGGCCCGGCACTGACCGTGCAGCTGCTGGAGGGCATACAGTCGATACTGGAGCGCACCTACGCGCTGAACAACGCGCATTCCGTCAGCCGCTTTCTGGTGACTTGTCCGAAGGTTCTCGAAACGCTGGGGCTCGCCCCGGGACCCCACGGATGCGCCGAGCGCGTCCTGCTGGCCGAGGGAGAGGGCGGCATGGACCTGGCGGTGTACCTGGATGCGGACCTGCTCGAGCGGCTCTCCGGCACTGATCCACTCGAGGATCTGCACGACGACAACCTCGGCGACTTTCTGACCGCCCTGGAGGGTGTGAGCCATTTTGTCTACGTGGTATGGAACGCCATGCTCGGCAAACAGATCACGCTGCTCGAGCTGGAGCTGCAGGCGGAGGTCGACAAGTTCGTCGTTGCCTCCCAGCTGCTGGCCCGCCAGCGGGGCGGAGTCCCCCGCGCCCTGCACGACCGCCTGTTCCAGCACTTCCGGCTCATTCCGGACCTGAGCGCTGACCAGCGCCGCAGATACCTCGATGCCAGCCGATACGCCGGGGACTACTGTCGGATCCTCGCCAGACGCTACATGGGCCGCGTCAACGGGCGCAGGGAAACCCCGCCCATCGCCCCGGAACTGCGGCATTTCTATCGTCTGACCCAGCGCGGCAAGCTGCGCCATATCGCGGCTCAGCGAGCCTGAATCCCCTCGTCGGCCGCCGCGAGGTGGCCGGTCTTGATCCAGACCCGGGTGTCGGCTGCGAGTGTGATCGCCGGGGCCCGATCGGGCGGCCGGCGCAGCCAGGCAAGCGGCCCGTGGTTTTCGCCGTCAATCTCGATCCCGCCCGCCAGGACCAGGGCTTCGAGACCCGTGTCCGCCAGGGTCAGCGTGACGGGCTCGCCCGGACCGGTCTGCGCCAGAAACACCGTTTCGTAATCGGCGTCGAACAAGTCCAGTCTCTGCAGATTCCGCCAGGCCCGCCAGCTACCGGCACTGGCGTCCACCCGCGCAAAGCGTGACTCCGTTGGCGGCATCTGCCGGAGCTTGACGAAGATCGTGCAGCCGCCGTCGCTGTGAGGCGAATGGCCGGATCCCGGCGGGTTGCGCACGTAGGTGCCGGCGGCATAGTCCGCGTGTTCGTCCGAAAACACACCGTCGAGGACCAGGAATTCCTCTCCCAGCGGGTGTTGATGCGCCGGAAACCGGCTCTCTGGCGGATATCGAACGATGCTGGTCGCCCGCGCGACTTCGTCGCCGATCCGGTCGAGCATGCGTCTGAGCACGCTTCCGTCAGGGGACGGCTGCCAGGGCAGGGCTGTGGTATCCAACGTCACGGGCCGGGTGAAGTCGGCGCGGATCCTCATGCGGGTACCCTCGGGATTCCGTCGAAGACGCCTATTGTAGGCGAGCGCCGAATGGCGGTCGCGGCTTACCGGATTGCTTGCCTGTCTGGCGTCGCAGCAGCCTTCGTGCTATCCATGCGCCCCATGTCAGGGGCACAACAGGCCGTCGAGGCCTTTATCGAGGGACGCATCGATTTTCAGGGTCTCCAGCGCGAGCTGGAGCGGACCCTGGGCGGTGACGTGGAGCTGGCGTTCAGCCTGATCGGCGACCTGGAGGGACGGCGGGACGAGGGCCGTCTCTCATCGGCGCTGTTCAACATTATCGAAACGGAGATTCGCCGGCAGTCGGCCCAGGAGGTCCGGGAGCATACGCTGCCCGAGGCCATGCCGGCGGTCGTGCTTCAGCATGACGACACGCATCCGGAACGCACCTCGCCGGGCTTCACCGGGACGGTCGTGCTGGGAGACTCGCCGGCCCGTGGCGGCCCGGCCGAGATCACGGCTGACCTGGGACCCGCCGCCGAGCCCGCCGCGAAAGCGGCCGCGGGCGTGCCGAAGTCCTCCGAAGCCGTTCCGCCGCCCGCCAGCAGGAGCGCAAGCCAGCGTCTGCCGGAAGCACGGCTGTTCCAGGGCCGCCAGGCGCTTCGGGAAGGCGATCTCCTCGCCGGTCGGTACCAGCTGGAAGCGACGCTCGGGCGCGGCGGGCTGGGCATCGTCTACCGGGCAGTGGACGAGCGGCGCGATCCGGATTCGGATCAGAACAGCGTGGCCATCAAGGTGCTAAGGCCCGAACACATCGGTACGGAAGACGGCCGCCGCATGCTGGAACACGAGGCCGACCAGACGCGCCGCCTCTCGCACCCGAACGTGATCCGGATCTTCGACTTCGATCGCGATGGCGAGGTCTGGTTCATCACGATGGAACTGCTCCGCGGGGAACGCCTGAAGACCCTGCTGGCCCGCCGTCATCCGGAGCCCCTTTCGGGCAGCGAAGCCCGCCGGATCATCCGGGCAGCCGCCGACGGCCTCGCCCATGCCCACGGACGAGGGGTGATTCACGGTGACGTCAAGCCGTCGAATATCTTCGTTCCGAACTCCGGAGACGTCCGGCTGATGGATTTCGGCCAGGCAGCCAGCGTCGACCCGGCGGGCTCCAGCGCGCCCGTGCCGGCCCGCACCGCAGCCTATGCCAGCCCTCAGAAGCTGGCCGGGCAGGGGCCCTCCGCCCGGGACGATGTGTTCGCCCTGGGATGCGTCGCCTACGAGGTTCTGACCGGCCAGCACCCCTTCAATCGGCTGGCCGCGGACGAGGCCCGCGCGAGGCGAATGAAGCTCAAGCGCCCTCCCGGCCTGAGCGGAAGTGAATGGAAGGCCTTATCGGCAGCGCTGGCGTTTTCCGCCGAGAGCCGGCCGGCCACGGCCGCGGAATTCGCGACAGCGTTTTTCGGCAGCTCGAGGGACGTGGCAGAGGACTCGGGGGCGGGGACGGGCGCCGTCCTCGGAGCTATCGTGCTGGGCGCGGTGCTCGGCTACCTGCTCGGTATTCTGGTTCCCGCGCAATCGTGGCTGCCGATCGGATCGCGTTCCCCGAGCGAGCCGCCGGCGCAGGCTGAGACCGAGACCCCGGGCGCGCCGGGAACCGGCGGACCATCCGGCCCCCAGGGACCCCAGCCCGAGCCCGGAAGACAGTCCACGGCGGATTCGCCGGAATGGGTGGCGCCGCCGGCACTGGCGACGGTGGAGATCGACGCGGAAGGTTCGACGCCGGCGGAGACGCCGGCCGGGTCCCCGGCCGCGCCGGATGGCGGGCTCGAAGACGTGGAGCTGCCCGACGACGAGACCACGGCCGCACCCGCCGCGGCGCCGGTTGCCGCCGCTGTGGCGGGCCCCGGCCGTATCTCGCTGGCCGCGGAGGCGACTCGCCTGCAGGAAAGCGACGGCGTCGCCGTCGTGGACCTGGTGCGGACCGACGGTTTCGAAGGCGCTGTCGCGATCAGCTATCGGACGCTGCCGGATTCAGCCAGCGAACAGACGGACTACGCCGGCGCCGACTGGACGGAAGTTCGATTCGAGTCCGGCCAGGAGACGGCCCGCCAGTTCGTCCCGCTGGTGTCCGACAGCCTGGCCGAGAGCGACGAAAGCTTTGTCATCGAGATCGGCCGCCCCGCCAACGGCGTCGCGCTCGGACCGATCACCCGCATGCGGGTGACGATCGCCGACGACGACTGACGCCGCACTCCCCGGCAATCCCGGCCGGCACCCGGCGGGTGGACCGGGCCCGTGGCTAGCGCAGGCCGGTTTCCTGACGGGCGATGACCAGCCGCTGAATCTCACTGGTGCCTTCGTAGATCTCGGTGATCTTTGCGTCCCGGAAATAGCGTTCCAGCGGCATTTCCCGGCTGTATCCCATGCCCCCGTGGATCTGGACGGCGGCGTGAGTTACGAACATGGCGGTCTCCGAGGCAAAGAGTTTCGCCGAGGAGGCTTCGGTTGTGTTGCGCAGGCCGGCGGCCGCCGCCCGGGTCTTGTTCCAGGCTGCCCTGAGCGTCAATAGCCTGGCGGCCTCGATGCGGATTTTCATGTCCGCGATTTTCGACTGGATCATCTGGAAGCCGCCGATTGGCGTTCCGAAGGCCTTCCGGTCCCGCGCATAGTCAAGGCTGGCCTCGTAGGCTGCCCGGGCGATGCCCACCGCCTGGGCAGCGATGCCGATGCGCCCGGCATCGAGTATGCCCATGGCGATCTTGAAACCTTCGCCCTCGTTGCCGAGCAGGTTCTCCGCGGGGCACTGGTAGTCGTTCAGCTCCACCTCACAGGTGGCCGAGGCGCGGATGCCGAGCTTCGGCTCCGTTTTTCCCCGGGAGAACCCCTCCTGGTCGGTTTCGAGGAGGAACGCGGAGATGCCGCGGGCGCCCGCGTCCGGATCGGTGACGGCGAACAGCAGAATGAAATCCGCAACGGGTCCGGAGGTAATCCAGGATTTCTTGCCGTTGATCGTGTAGTGGCTGCCATCCGCGGACCGCACCGCCCGGGTGCGCATGTTGACCGCATCCGACCCGGACTGGGGCTCGGTGAGCCCGTAGGCGGCGATGGCGTCCCCGGACGCTACCGGTACCAGGAACTTCTGTTTCTGTTCCTCGGTGCCGTACTGCAGGATGCCGTTGTTGTAGAGGGAATTGTTGACCGAGATGATCGTGCCGTGGGCGGCGTCGGCCGCCGAAATCTCTTCCATCATCAGCACGAAGCCGATGGAGTCCAGTTCGGCGCCGCCATAGGTTTCGGGCACTTCGATGCCCATGAATCCCAGCTGGCCTGCCTGCCTGATCGTCTCGAGCGGAAACTCGCCGGATTCGTCGAGTTCCGCGGCGATCGGGGCAATCTCCTTCTGGGCAAACTCTCTGGCCGCAGCCTGGATCATCTGCTGGTCTTCGGTCAGCTCAAAGTGCATGGGTCGTGTGTCTCCGTCGCGAGCCGGGACGGCTCTGATGAACCACTTATTCTAACCGGATCGCGTGCCGGTCTCAGTCCCCGGAGGGATCTTCGTAGCGCACTTCGGCGACCAGAAACCACTTTCTGCCCGCCGGCAGGTCCACCTCGAGTTCGTCACCGGCACGGCGGCGCATGAGGGCCCGGGCGAGCGGCGAGTCCATGGAGATCCAGTTGCGGGCCGGGAGCAGCTCGTCCGCGCCGACGATACGATAGACCGTGGTCTGGCCGTGCTCGTCCTCGAGACTGACCCACGCGCCGAAGAACACCTGGCTGGTGTCCGTCGGTGTCGTCTTGACGACAGTGACGGCTTCGAGACGTTTGCGCAGGTACCGGATCCGTCGATCGATCCCGGCGAGTTGTTTCTTGCGGTAAATGTATTCCGCGTTCTCAGAGCGGTCACCTTCGGCTGCGGCCTCGGAGAGCGCGCGGGTGACCTCCGGCCGTTTGCGCCGCCAGAGTTCGTCCAGCTCCGTGCGCAGGGCCCTGGCGCCCGCCTCGGTGATATAGGGCGAGGAGTGGGGTAACGGGGGGCGCCAGCGGCCCATGGTCAGGCGCTGCCGGCCGCCTCCGTGGACGGCCGGCACGCCATAGCCCGCAGACTCAGGGAGCGAGCTCCCAGCGGATGCCGAGGCTGAATATGTCGGCGTCGGCTTCGTATTCTCCGGTCAGCGTACTGCCGGCGTCGTTCTCGATCCCGGTGAGCGATTCCAGCAGGTCGCTGGTGAAGGGTTCCCGGTCGTTGATGTTGTAGTCGTCGATGAAGATGTGGGAGTACGCGAAATCCACCGCGAGCGGCGAGGCGAACGGCTTCCAGGTAAAGCCCAGGGCCAGCCAGTCCCGGTCTGCGTCGGGCACCCGCGGTGTCAGGACGTCCTGGGCCGGGGTCTCGTCATACTCGTAGCCGGCCCGGAACGTCCACTGCTGATTGAGCTCGAACTCGACGCCCGCGCTGTAGCGCCAGCTGTCGTCCCAGTCTTCCGGCTGAACGATTTCGGCGTCCTCGGGAAGCTCGATGACGATTTCGTCGAAGCTGCTCCACTCGGTCCACGTTGCGCCGAGAGCCACCGTCCAGCGCTCACCGAATTTCTGGGTCGCGCCGAGCCATACGGAAGTCGGCGAGTCCACGTCGGCGGTGCCGCCGACGTCCAGCGGCAGCGCGACCGGCAGCTCGACGGGCAGCCCGTCCAGGTAGTCCCGCAGCCCGTCAGAGGGGCCGATGCGCAGCGACCCGTCGAGCCGGTGCTCGATCTTCGAACGATAGCCCACGCCCAGCTTGGTGCCGTCCAGGGGCTCCCAGTGCAGGCCGGCGGTGTAGCCGAAACTGACGTCGTCGCCGCGAACCCGGGCATAGGCGTCGAACTGCGGGTCTGAGGGTGTCGGCAGCAGCGCGGGCGGGAAGTTGGGTATCTGGCCCAGGATGGCGGCGCCGACGGCGCCGAAGTCCACGGCGTTCGTGAGGGTCGCCTCGGCGTACTCGATAACCCAGCCGGCGCCGATCGAAAACCGGTCGGTGACATTGAAGGCAATGGACGGGTTGAGCTGCACGATCATGAGTTCCGACCGGTCGGCATGGTAGCGGCCCATCCAGCCCCGGTTGTAACCGGTCTCCAGGCCGTAAGGGATATTCACCGAAGCGCCCCAGGACCAGCGGTCGTTGATGGGCTGGCCGTAGTACATGGCCCCTACTGCGGCGGGTTCAGCCCCGTCTTCCGAGCCGCTGCCTACCGCGGGCTGTCCGAAGGCCCCCGTCGAGCCCCGGTCCTTGAACTTGAAACTGCCGTCGATGTAGTGGCCGCTCAGATCGAAGGCGGGCGCCTCCAGGCCGGCCAGGCTGGCCGGGTTGAAGTACTGCCCGGCGGCGTGGTCGTTCATGGCCGCCCCGCCGGCGTTGCGCAATCCCTGGCAGCGGGTGCAAAGCTCGGTAACCTGAAAGCCGCCGGCGGATGCGCCGGCCGACCAGACGATGCCGGCAACGAGTGCGGCGATGGATAGATGACGACGGCCCATGACGTTCCCCCGAAAACCTGAACTGGACGAAAACCTCCGGAAGTATAGTTCAGGCAGGAACGGCCACAGTTCGGGACAAAGAGCGCCGCGACGGCGTTCTTCGGGTGATCTGCCGGGACAGGATCACGACGGGGATCAGGCCGGCCAGAACGATGGTCAGGGCCGGTGTCGCCGCCTCGGTCAGACGTTCGTCCGCTGCGAGATGGTAGGTGTAGACGGCCAGGGTTTCGAAATTGAAGGGCCGCAGAATCACCGTGGCGGGAAGTTCCTTCATTATCTCGACAAAAACGATCAGGGCCGCTGTGAAGATGGCCGGTCGCAGGATGGGCGCATGCACCCGTTTGAGCACACCCCCGGGCGTCGCGCCGAGGGACCGGGCGGCGGCATCCATGGACGGCGTGATGCGGGCAAGGCCCGCATCGAGGGTCTGCAGCGCGACGGACAGAAAACGCACCAGGTACGCGTAGAGCAGGCCGGCGACGGAGCCGGTGAGGACCAGCGCCGGTGTCTGCCCCAGTTGCTCCTGAAGCCACATGAGCACGCTGTGGTCCACGAACGCCAGCGGTATCAGAACGCCGACCGCCACCACCGAGCCTGGCACCGCATAACCCAGGCCCGCCGTGCGGTGGGCGGCACGCACCGCCCACGCCGGGTCCAGGCGCCGCCCGTAAGCCACAATGAGGGCCGCGCCGACGACGAGCGCTGAAGCGAAGAACGCGAGACCCAGGGTATTGGTCAGAAGTTCCAGGTAGCGGGGGCCCAGGCCGGTCCCTGAGGTGAGCGACCGCTGCAGCAGGATTCCCGCTGGCAGGAGAAAACCCAGGATCACGGGCACGGCACATGCCGCGGAGGCGAGCAGCCCCCGCCAGCCGGTGAGTTCCACCGGCTCGGCCTCGGCACCGCTGTCGTCGGTAAAGCGCATCTTGCCCCGGCTGCGAAGTTCCAGCAGCAGCAACAGCAGCACGCCCGCGAGAAGCGCGGCGGACAGCTTGGCGGCGGCCACCGGATCACCGAGGGAGAACCAGGCCCGATAGATGCCCGTGGTCAGTACCGGAACGCCGAAGTAGGACACGGTGCCGAAGTCGGCCAGCGTTTCCATCAGCGCAAGCGCCACGCCCGACGCGAGCGCCGGGCGCGCCATGGGCAGGGCCACCCGGCGAAACGCCTGGGCGCGTGTGCAGCCCAGCGACCGGGCCGCGTCGAGCATCCCGGCGGATTGCCGGATCAGCGTCGCCCGGGCGAGCAAATAAACGTAGGGATACAGCACGAGGCTGAGCAGAACCACGGCACCGCCCAGCGAGCGGATCGGCGGGAACCAGTAGTCCCGGGCCGCGAGGCCGGTTGCCTCCCGGATCCATGTCTGTACCGGACCGGAGACCTGGAGGAAATCCGTATAGGCATAGGCGATCACGTAGCCCGGAAACGCCAGCGGCAGCACCAGCGCCCATTCCCAGGTCTTGTGCAGCGGGAACCGGTAGCTGGCCACCAGCCAGGCGCTGCCCAGGCCCAGGAGAAAGACGCCCGTTCCGGTGCCCAGGGCGAGCAGCAACGTGTTGCCCACATAGGTGCCCAGCAGGGTCTGGGCGACGTGCTGCCAGGCCCCCTCCCCGGGCAGTAAGACATGGGCGGCGATGACGGCGATCGGAATCGCGAGCAGGCCCGCGACGAGGATCGCTCCCCACGCCGCGAGGGGCCGGCGCCCGGCCGTCATCTCCCGGCTGCTCGCAACGGTCCGACCGGCCTAGCGCCAGCCGGCCCGGTCGAAAACCCGTTGCGCCTCGGCCTGATGGGTGCCGAGCTCGGCCACATTGAGCTTGTCCGACTTGAACGGCCCCATGGCTTCGAGGGCCGGATTGTCCGGGGACACATCGGTCACCGGGTACTCGTTGTTGCCCTCAGCGAACCAGCGCTGCGCTTCCTCCGTGGCGAGGTACTCGAGGAACTTGCGGGCGGCCTCGGGATGGGGCGCGCCGCGCACCATGCCCGCACCGGAGACGTTGACATGCGTGCCCCGGTTGTCCTGGTTGGGGAAGATCCAGCCGAGCTTTTCCACGACCGCAGTGTCCGCCGGATCCGTCGATGCGAGCAGCCGCGCGAAGTAGTAGCTGTTGGCCACCGCAATACCGCATTCGCCCGCGGCCACCGCCTTGATCTGATCGGTATCCCCGCCCTGGGGCGGCCGCGCCATGTTCGCCACCACCCCGGCAGCCCAGTCCTCGGCGGACTCGATGCCCGAGTGAGCGATGATCGAAGCGAGCAGGGAGAGGTTGTAGATGTTGCCGCTGGAGCGGATGCAGACTTCTCCTTTCCAGCGGGGATCGGCGAGCGACTCGTAGTCATTCAGACCGGCAGGGTCGATGCGGGTCTTGTCGTAGAAAATCATCCGCGCACGGGTCGAAAAGCCGTACCACAGGCCATCCGGGTGTCTCAGGTGGGCGGGGATCTTTTCGTCCAGCGTCTCTGACGCCACCGGCGCGAAGAGCCCGGCCTGCTCGGCCCGCCAGAGGCGTCCCGCATCCACCGTGACGAAGACGTCCGCCGGGCTCTGGGCTCCCTCCGAGTTGAGCCGCTCGATGAGTTCGTCACCCTTGGCCTCGACCCTTTGGATGCGGATGCCGGTCTGTTCCGTGAAGGCCTCGTAGAAGGCTTCGTCGGTCTGGTAATGACGGGATGAGTAGAGGTTCAGCACCGCCGCCTCACCGCTGCCATCATCGGCGCCGGCCGATCCGTTTTCGGGGGACCCGCAGGCGGCGAGGGCCGCGGCGGCGGTGATCACGAGCCAGCGAATGGTTCCGACGTGTTTCGCCATGGAGCAGCGATCCTTCTCTTGCAGCTTATAGGCTTGATGGGTACAGGCTCGCCAGTGTAATGAGAATCACTCTCATTTGTAAAGCATGGACCGGCGGGTCAGGGCCGGCCCGGCAAGGCGAACCCGGCGGCCGTAAACCCGCCGTCCACGGCCAGGCATTGACCGGTGACGTAGGCTGCCGCGGGCAGGCACAGAAACGCCACGACGGCGGCGACCTCCTGCGGACGGCCGACCCGTTTCATGGGCGTGGCGGCCAGCACGGCGCCAAGGAAGTCGGTGTCGTCGAGCACCTGCCGGGCAAGCGGCGTTTCGATATACCAGGGGGCGACCGCGTTGACGCGGATCTGGTCCGGGGCCCATTCCACGGCCAGGTTGCGGGTCATCTGGATCATGGCCGCCTTGCTCATGCCGTAGGGCGCACCGGAGCACAAATGGGTCAGGCCGCCGACCGAGGCGACGTTGACGATGGCGGCGTCACCCGAGCGCGCCAGGACTGCGTGCAGATTTCGTGACAGTTCGAAGGCCGACAGGAGATTCGTGTCGAGGATGGCGGCGGTCTCTTCGGGGGAATAGCCGGTCGCGGGTTTGCGCAGGTTGGTTCCGGCGTTGTTGACGAGGATATCGACCTGCCCACCGGCCGCGGCGACCACCGCTTGGCGGCCTGCGTCGGTGGCCACGTCAGCCGTCACGATGTCCAGGTCCCGGCCCGCCTCCCTCCATCGGGCCGCCATCTGCTCCAACCCGTTGTCCGACCGGGCCGCCACCAGGACCCGGGCGCCCAGCCCGGCCAGCTGGTCCGCCACGGCGCGGCCGATGCCCCGGGACCCGCCCGTGACGACGGCGCGTTTATTCTCCAGAGACCAGCCGGGGTCCGTCATATCCGAGTGCCTCCCGAATCGTGGCGAGGACAGCCCGGGACGCCGGTACGTCCGCCTCGTAGTCGCAGACGCCGTCGGGAAACACGCGTTCGAGCACCGCCGCCCAGGGTCGCATGTCCACCGGTCCATAGGTGCCGTCGGTCAGCGCCTGGCCGACCGGCTTGAGGGCGCAGGCGAACCGGTCTCCGGCGTAGTCCTCTCCGGCAAGTATCCTCGATGTGCTGTGCATGGGATAGCGCTGTGTGCAGGCGCCGTCGGGCCGACCGTTCCAGGCCCCGTCCCAGACCGACGGGCCGCCGGCGATGCGCAGGCCATCCCCGTCAAAGCAGGCGTCCTCGGCATCCGCGGGCCGGGTGTCCGCGGCGCTCAGCCCGGGATTCGCGCGACGTTCGGCAAGCCAGCGGTCGATGAGGTCCAGCATTTCGGCGAGCGGCGCATGGGTGTCGGGGGCCATCCAGATTACCTGGTGGTCCGCATGGCCCATGGCGCGCTGTATGCGCATGCGGGTCTGGAAGGAGGCCACCGCATGATGCATGTCCAAAACGTCTTCCAGGTAATGGCGGAAATCCACGATGGGGACGTCGGCCAGGCCGAGGAAGACCTCGCCGCTCAGGGCGGCCGCCGCCGCCGCTGCCGGGTCGCCTCGCGTCCGGGGCGCGGGATAGACACCGTCGCGCGCGGTCGCGTTGTGCTCGCTCCAGGGGGCCGTGGCCGTACGCGCCGACGGTGCGCCGGAGGCCCGCCAGAATCGTTCCGGCACCATGTCGGCCGCCGCTCTCCAGCCGCCGATTCGCGCGTTGATATCGAGGAACTCCTCGGGCTCCAGTCGGCCGTCGCGTAGCGCCCTGAGGCCATACTGGACGCCGACATTGTCCCAGGGAGAACGGCCGTGGCCGCTCTCATCCAGTCCATAGACATGCGGCATATGGCTCCAGTAGGTCCAGCTGATCCGGCGCTGGATATCCGGACTGAAGCGGCCGGCAAAGTGGACATACCGGGGGTTGTGCACCAGCGGCGTGAGACCGCGCCAGCTCTTCACGCATTCCGACATGCCCCAGCTCGCGGCGGGCGGGTGGCCCTGGAGAACGCCGAGAAACCAGAAGCCGAGCGCCCCCGCATCCGGGGGGGCGTCGAGGGCATTCAGACCGGCAACCGTGCGTCGGCGGGACCAGTCGGACCAGCGGCGCTGGGCGGTATTGTCGAAGTAGTATTCCAGCAGCTCGCAGTCCAGCGCATAGGCCACCTGGGTAACCATGTCCGGGTAGGAATACAGAGGGATCAGCGCGTCGAGCAGCCCGGGTTCGTTCTGCGCAATCAGGTATTGCTGGATGGCGCCGCCCGAGCCCCCGATTCCGACCGTGTACTCGGGGCTGCCGTAGCGGCCGACGAACTGGGCCTTGACCCGCGCCATCGTGTCCAGTGCAAGCCCCATGTCGTAATGGTTGGAGGTCTGGTTGGCGGACGAGTAGGCCACCGCATACCCGGCCGCGAGCTGGTCGCTCCGGCGGCCCAGGAACGTGCCTGTGCCGGCCCGGCCCTGACGCCTGCCGATGCCCACGCCGCCGCGGAACTGGTAGATCAGGCGGCCGTTCCAGTAGCGGCGGTCAACCTGTTCGGGCTGGTCGGCGGGGCCCTTGAGCGCGGCGATCATGTAGATGTGCCGGTTGATCGTGCCCGTTTCCACGCGCAGGACGAAATCGGTCTCCCGGCCGTCGTCGAGCCGGACCCGGGCCGGATTGCCGGGCCCTTCGCCCAGGCGATAGAAGCCGCCGCCGTCCGCCTGGTACCAGTAGCTCACCGTCGTGGCCAGCGAACAGTCGCGGCTGAATCCCGCCACTTCGGAGCGCGTGTTCGGGTCTGCATAGACCGGCACCCCTTCGCCCGCCTGGTTGTCCACCAGCGGCTGGCCGAGATCGGACTCCTCGGTCATGCAGACGAGCGGATAGATCAGGGGAATGTCCGCGAGGGGCTCCACCGGGCCGGTCCCGCCGACCGGAATGGGGAACCCAAACGTCTCCGCCGGCCTGGCTGACAGGGCGGGATGCGGCCCGGCATAGGCTTCGACCGGGCCCGAGGGCGGCGCGGGCATGCCGACCACCGCCGGTTCCCGGGAATACTTCAGCCGCTGGCCGTGGAACCAGCTCTCCGCGGTGGTCCAGCCGACCAGCCAGGCGGCCGCGGGAATACCCAGCAACATCCAGGCGACTCCCGTGAGGGCACCGCGGGCCAGATTTCTTCGTCTGCGTCTGCCGTGAGACAATGTCGCTTCCTGCGTCGAGTTCCCGAGGACCCTCAGGCCGATGAGTGATTTCAAAGGCATTCCCATTGTCCGCAGCGGCACCAAGTTCCGCAACGACCAGGGCATCGCCGCCATAAAGAACGGCGTCAAGGCCAAGCCCCGGGGCGACGCGCGTCCCATCGAGCGCAAACCTTCATGGCTCCGGGCCCGGCTGCCCGCCGGTCGGGGGTTCGACGCCGTCAGGCGCAATGTCCGCGAGCATCGCCTTGCCACGGTCTGCGAAGAATCCATGTGCCCGAACATCGGCGAGTGCTGGAACAACGGCACCGCGACGATCATGGTGATGGGCTCGGTCTGTACCCGCGCCTGCCAGTTCTGCGCCGTGGATACCGGTAACCCCGGCGGATGGCTGGACCCGGACGAGCCGGCCAACACCGCCCGGTCGGTTGCTCTCATGGGTTTGAAATATGTGGTGCTCACGTCGGTGGATCGGGACGACCTGGCAGACGGCGGCGCCGCGCACTATGCGGCCTGCGTCCGCGCCATCAAGGCCCGCACCCCCGAGACCGCCGTGGAGGCGCTGACCCCGGACTTCCAGGGGCGTCTGGCGGACGTGGAGACCGTTCTTGATTCGGGCCTGGAGGTGTTTGCCCAGAACGTGGAAACGGTTCGCCGCCTGACCCACCCGGTGCGGGATCCGCGGGCCGGCTACGATCAGACCCTCGCCGTGCTCGGCCACGCAAAGCGCCATCGTCCGGACGTGCTGACGAAGACCAGCCTCATGCTCGGACTCGGCGAGACCGATGAAGAGATTCGCGAAACCCTAAAGGACCTCCGTGCCGCGGGCTGCGATATCGTCACCTTCGGCCAGTATCTGCGGCCCACGACACACCACCTGCCCGTGGAGCGATTTGTCACACCCGAGGCCTTCGAGCGCTACCGGCGCTGGGGGCTCGAGCAGGGATTTCTTGAAGTGGTTTCAGGGCCGCTGGTTCGTTCCAGTTACCGGGCCGACCGGGTGTTCGAGAAAAACAACGTCGGTCTGGACCAGCCCGCCGCGGACGTCGGCTGAATTTTTTTCAACCCTTTGCCCACTTCCGGCGTCCTAAGGACGTGGGACATCCGGGAGGACGGGTATTGTGAACAGAATTCAGCGTTTTGCGGTCGAGCTTGGCTTGTCGGAACATTCCTGCCGCGACCGCTTTCCCCTGCATCGTTATGCGCGTGCGTGGATTCCGTCGGCGCTGCGCTGGCAGCGGCGGTGGGCCGGTCAGACGGATTCGAACCCTTCGACCACGCCGGCTACGTTGGCGCCGATGGCCTCCAGGCCGTAGCCGCCCTCGAGCACGAAGGTCGTCGGCAGGCGCGCCGACGCGATGGCGCGGCCGAGGCCCGGATAGTCCGAGGTCCGGAAACGGAAGTGGCTGATGGGATCTCCCTCCCACGTGTCCACGCCGAGCGATACCACCAGAGCATCCGGCGCAAATCCGGCGATTCCTGACAGGGCCCGCTCCAGGCCCGGCCTGTAGCTCTGCCAGTCGGTGCCGTGAGGGAGCGGGATGTTGAGGTTTGTGCCGTCGGCAGTCTCGTCCGCGTGGCCCGAGAAGAACGGGAACGTGTCCCTGGGGTCGGCGTGCAGCGAACAGGTAAACACCGCGGGCTCCTGCCAGAAGACGGCCTGAGTGCCGTTGCCATGGTGATAGTCCACGTCCAGGACTGCGACCTTGCGGGCACCCGCTTCCCGGGCCCGCTCCACGGCGATGGCCGCCGTATTGACATAGCAATAGCCGCCGTAGAAGTCCCTGCCGGCATGATGGCCGGGTGGGCGTGAAACCGCGAGCGCGGCTCGGCTACCCGCGGAAACGAGGGCCTGCGCGGAGGCGGCCACGGCGGCGGCGGCGAGGGCGGCCTCCCAGGTGCCCGCGGTGATCGGAGTTCCGGCGTCGAAGGAGTAGTGGGACAGCTGGCCGTCGATGCTTCGCGGCACGATATCCCGGCGCATGCCGGGCGCCCGCCAGTTCAGCGGCAGAGCGTCCCGATCGCCATGCTTTGCTTTCCAGCGCGGCCAGGCCGTCTCCAGAAATTCCAGGTATCCCTGCTCGTGAACCGTTTCGAGGCTCCGGATGCCGTCCTCGTGGGGCTTGGTCACTCCTCCGGTGCCGCGGCGGCGCAATTCGCCGATGACCCGGTCGGCCCTCGATGGTTGCTCGTAACAGGGAGTGAAGATGCCGTCGGTCAGCTCGGCCTCGCCGTGCTGAGCCCCGTGTGCGCTGCTAAAGACAATATCCAATGCCGTCATCTCCGCCGTGCCGCCGCGGAGTCTAGCAGTTACCATACCCGGCCTGAGTTCCTGTCGAGGCCCGCCCGTGACCGAGTTCTTGAGCGAATACGGACTATTCCTTGCGAAGGTGATTACCGTGGTGGTGGCCCTGGCGGCGCTGATCGCGGTCGCGGCCGCAGCAGGCCGCAAGGGCGGTGACCCCGCCAGCCTGAAAGTCGTGAATTTGAATGACCGGTACCGCAAGCTCGCCACTCAAGTGCGCAAGGCGGTTCTCCCGAAGGACGCGTTCAAGGGCTGGCGCAAGGAGCAGAAAACCGCGGCGAAGGCGCGGTCGTCCCAGACCCGGCCGCGCACCTTCGTCATCGATTTTCACGGCGACCTGAGAGCGTCGGCGGTGGCCAGTCTCCGCAAGGAGGTCAGCGCCGTCATCTCGGCGGCGGCCGAGGGCGACGAGGTCATCGTGCGGCTCGAGAACTTCGGCGGCCTGGTGCACGACCATGGGCTCGCCGCCTCGCAGCTGCTGCGGCTTAGGGACCGGGGTATTCCGCTGATCGTTGCCGTGGACAAGGCCGCGGCGAGCGGCGGCTACATGATGGCCTGCGTGGCGGACCGGGTAGTAGCCGCGCCCTTCGCCGTGATCGGGTCCATCGGCGTGCTGGCCCAGATCCCCAACGTGCACCGCTATCTCGACGAGCGCGGCGTGACCGTGGAGCAGGTCAAGGCCGGGCGGTACAAACGCACGGTCACGATGTTCGGCGAAAACACCGACGCCGACCGTGCCAAGCTGCGGGACGAGCTGGAAGACGTGCATCATTTGTTCAAGGAGCTGATCGCCCGCTGGCGGCCGAACCTGGATATCGATGCCGTGGCCACCGGCGAGCACTGGTACGGCCAGCGGGCCCTGGATTTGAACCTCGTTGACGAGTTGCTTACCAGTGACGATCTGCTGCTGGCCCGGGCCGAGGACCGGGACCTCTACCTGGTGAGCTGGCAGGGCCGCAAAAAACTGGCCGACCGGATCAGCCTGCTGGCCGACTCGGGTTCCCGGGGTGTGGCCGATGCGCTGTGGGCACGACTGGTGGAGCGCCGCCACGCCGGCTGACTCGGTTTCGGTGCCGGGTCCGAATACTCTGGCCGTGATTCCCCGAAATGCCACCCCGACCAGGCCCCTGCGTTCTGCGCCAGTGTCCCGGGTTTCTTCCGCCGCCGTTTTCCTTTGCCCCTGCTGGGAGGCGGACGCCGCGCCGGCAGGCTCACGGGCCGGCGGCCTGTCCCCGGAGCGGGTCTCGTGACCGGGCCGGCGATGTTGAGCGCCGGCCCGGGCGGCCTGTCCTGTCCGTCGGGCGGGTTTCATATAGACCCGTGGCGTCCCGCCGAGCTCGCCGTCATCACCCATGCCCACGCCGATCACGCGCGCAAGGGCAGCGGCCGATACATTGCCGCCGCCGATTCCGTCGGCGTTCTCAGGCATCGCCTGGGCGCGGACATCGATATCACCGGCCTGGCATACGGCGAACCGGTCACCCTGGGAGACACGCGGGTTTCCCTGCATCCGGCGGGACACGTGCTGGGCTCGGCCCAGGTCCGCGTGGAGACGTCGGCGGGCGTCTGGGTCGTCACCGGTGATTTCAAACGAGACCCGGATCCGACCTGCGCCCCCTTCGAGCCGGTGTCCTGCGATGTACTGGTGACCGAAGCGACTTTCGGACTTCCGGTCTACCGCTGGCCTGCCCCGAGCCTCGTGGCCCGGCAGATCTTCGACTGGTGGCAGTGCAATGCCGCTGCCGGACGGCCATCGGTCCTGTTCTGTTATGCCTTCGGCAAGGCCCAGCGGGTTCTCGCCGAACTGACCGCGTTCACCGATCAGGCGGTGTACGTGCACGGGGCGGTGGACGCGATCACGCAGCTTTACCGGGACGCGGGGGTCGACATGCTGCCGACCCGGCCGGTCACCTCCAGCCGAAGCGCGGACTACGCCGGCGCACTGGTCGTCGCGCCCCCCGGCGCCGCGGGCAGCGCCTGGATGCGGCGGTTCACTCCCTGTGCCACCGGCTTCTGTTCGGGCTGGATGAGTATCCGGGGGCAACGGCGGCGGCGGGGGTACGACCGCGGCTTCGTCTTGTCCGACCACGCGGACTGGAAGGGCCTGCTCGCGACGGTACGCGACAGCCGGGCAAAAAGAATCCTCACGACCCACGGCCGCGACGCCGCGCTGATCCGTTACCTCGGGGAACTGGGGCACGATGCCGCCCCGCTGGAGACGCCGTGGGGGGGCAGGGACGGCGAGTCCGCCTCCGATGAGTCCGGGGACGCGCCATGAGA
>JARFQW010000067.1 GCA_029287575.1 Gammaproteobacteria bacterium
CCACCGCGATCAGCACATCAAAGCCCTTGCGCTTGAGACGGCGGTAAAGCATGTCCCTGTTCATCTCGTTGACTTCGACCAGCAAAATCTTGGCCACCATCCGCCCTAGACAGTCAAATCCAGCACTCAGTTTACCTCTGACGAATCCGTTCTTGGAGACGAAATCAATCGTAGACCTGCTGGGCGAGCACGATGACCGCATCCTCGGATCCCAGCACGAAGCGCGCATTCTTGTCCGGATTGAGATAGACCAGGCCCCGGCCGATCCCCGGACCTTCCCGCTCGACCATCACGCCGATGGCCGTTTCCAGCAGGCCCTGGGCGCGGATAACCAGATCATCGAAGGTGCACGGGGCATCGGGTTCCACGTAGCGGGCCGCCGGCTGCAGGCTGCACTCGATACCGCCGGCGCTGAGCAGCTCCCGGTAAACCGCACCCAGGATGGGGTTGATCGAGACCTGGCCCAGCTGGAGGCTGACAATCTGGGGGCTGACAACGATGTCGCCGGCCGGCGTTCCCGCCAGCAGGTCCCGATTGCCGCTGTCCATCAGCTCGACGACGATATGCGGTAGTTTCCGGTCCCCCGACCGCTCGGCCATGTCGGCCATCTGTAGCAGAATGAGCAGCGTCCGGGCGTCAGGGTCCGCGTCCCCGGACGACTCATCGGCGAGCACGATCACCGAATCGTAGGCCTCGGCCGCCAGACGTTCTAGAACGTTGCGGCTGACCGTGTTGCTGCGCCGGTAATCCACCCGGAGGTTTCGGAACCCGCCGGGGGTGACCACCGAAAGATATTCCTCGCAATAGCCGGGTTCATGGGCAGCCACGACGGCGACCACGGCGCCGCTGGGTGCGTGCGCGTCGAGCTCCGTCAGGATTTCGTCTATGTTGTCGTTCCAGCCCAGAATGAGTATCTGCCCGAGCTCGGGCCGGCGGCGGCGGCCGTCACCAGGGCCGATGGACAACTCGGGCGCCGGTCGCGGCTCGTGGCTGACCTGACCCTCGGAGGCGAGCAGGATCACGTTCTCGTCGTCGGCGAGATCGTAATCCGGTTCCGGATTGAGGGCCGCCGCGGTCCGCCCTCCCTCCTTCCAGGAAATTCCGACCGGAATGGCGTGGGGAAACCAGTGGCTGATCTCCTCCATGGTCTTGCCGGTCAGATCCGGCATGGACTCCACGACCAGGTGATTGCCCTTACTCGCGAAAATCTCCTCGTAGACGGCGGACACACCTGGCTGCCGTGCCGACTGGACGATGATCCGGCTGATGATCTCGCTGGAGGAGACGATCGGGACCTTGCGCCCACCGGCGATGTTGGCGATCTCGACGTTACGCAGCTGGGTGATCTCGGCCACCATCGTCGGCGGCGGGTCCACGCGCCAGCTCTGGTAGGCCGACAACAGCATCAGCGTCTTGATGGCCTCGATGTCCGCCTCGCCCTGGCCCTCGTCTTCCCGATCATAGGCCAGGCTGATCACGCTGCCGGCCGTCGCCAGACCGACGCGCTCCAGTTCGGACAAACGGCTCGTGGACCCGCTGCGCAGAATGATTTCCAGGTGTTTCCATCGATGGATGTCCGCCTTTAGCGCATCCTGCATCCGGCCGATGTCCATCGGCGCAAGAATCACGACCACCTGCTTGCGGCCGGTGGCGTCGAGAAAATCCAGTACGGACCGGACCTTGTTGCTCCAGCCCAGAATCAGCGTATGGCCCCGTTCCACGACAACCGTGTTGCCGCGCCGGACCAGCTCCAGCCGCGACTGAACGGACGTGGAGATGAACGCGATGAATACGCCGAACAAGGCCAGCCCGAGAATCGAGACGACGAAGGAAATCAGCAGAACCGCGAACGGCGCCCCGTAGTCTTCGCTGAACGCGCCCGGGTCGATGGCATGCTTGACGGACCACCAGAAGGCATCGAGGAAGCCGCCGCCGAAATCCGCATCGATCCCCTCGGCTTCGAGAGCCCGGTCTCCGAACAGACCGAAGAACCAGGCATTCGTACCGGCCAGCGCAAGGGCCACGAACGTCGCCGCGAGCACCACGTACTGGAGCCCCGTGCCACGGGAAAACAGCCGATTGAAATGATACTGGAAACGGTCTTTGAGATTCTTCAAGCAAAGGCTCCGTTGTGACCCGGACATGCTGCCAGCCGCGAGCGGCCGGGGGAAGAGCCCTTGGCGGCGGCAGCGCCGGAGGCTAAGGTGCTACGCGTCGCGGCGAGCGCCCGATTCACGCCCGGAGAGCGAGACTGGATGTTGAGTATGCTGCATTCCTGCGCAGGGCTTGCCGGACTGCTTCTCCTGGGCTGGGCATGCAGCGAGAACCGTCGGGCCATCCACTGGCGATCCGTCCCCGTGGCCCTTGCGATTCAGTTGGCCATCGCCGTGGCGATGCTGAAACTGCCCGGCATGAGCACTGTCTTCGAGTGGCTCACCGACGCCGTCAATGCACTCCAGGCGGCGACACAGGAGGGCGCCGGCTTTGTCTTCGGCTATCTCGCCGGCACTGAAACCCCCTTCGCGACCACCGGTCCCGGCGCCAGCACCTTCGTGCTGGCCTTTCAGACACTGCCCCTCGTCATCGTCCTGGCAGCACTGACCGCCATCCTCACGCACTGGCGGGCCCTGCCTGTGGTTGTCCTGGGTCTTTCCCGGGTCCTGGAGAAATCGCTGGGCATTGGCGGGGCCGTCGGCCTCGGTGTCGGGGCCAATGTCTTTCTCGGCATGGTCGAGTCGCCGCTCTTCATTCGCGCGTACCTTAAACGGCTCTCCCGGAGCGAACTGTTTACGGTGATGACCGCCGGCATGGCCACGGTCGCCGGGACGGTGCTGGCCCTGTATGCCCTCATTCTCCAGGACATCCTTCCCGGCGCCGCGGGACACCTGCTCACCGCGTCTCTCATCAGCGCGCCGGCGGCCGTCCTGTTTGCCCGCCTGATGATCCCGGAAACCGGCCCGCCCACCGGCAGCGGAGCCCTTCCACCGAGCCCCTACCACAACACGATGGAGGCGCTGACCCAGGGCACGGAGGAAGGACTGAAACTATTCCTGAACATCATCGCCATGCTCGTGGTCTTCGTTAGCCTCGTGGCGCTCGTCAATATTCTCCTCGCCGCGGTCACGCCAGATAGCCGCGCGCCCTGGAGCTTCGAGGCCATCGTGGGCTGGATGCTGGCGCCGCTGGCGTGGCTGTGCGGGATCCCCTGGGCCGAATCCTCCGTGGCCGGCACCCTGCTAGGCAAAAAAGTGGTTCTCAACGAGTTTCTCGCCTACATCGACCTGGCCGGTCTTCCGGAGGAAAGCCTTTCCGGGCGCAGCCGCCTGATCCTGACGTATGCCCTGTGCGGCTTCGCCAACTTCGGGAGCCTCGGGATCATGCTCGCGGGCTTCGGCACCCTGATACCGGAACGCCGCAGGGAGGTCGCGAGCCTGGGGGGCAAGAGCATCGTTGCGGGTCTTCTGGCAACCTGTTCGACAGGCGCCATCGTGGGGCTGATCAGCGCGGCTGGATTGCAGGGTTGATCAGCACTCCCGGCGAGGGCCCGCACCGGCGTTGCCGTCACCCCAGTCCCGCCGCCATCAAACCGCGGCGATCCCTAGTGCACGGTAACGGACCCCTGGTCCGCCTGGAGGCTGGGAAACAGCGCCTGATCGATGGCCTGAACCAGCGTCTCCGGCTCCTGTGCCCCCAGCACGGCCACCCGACCGTTGAGGATCAGGCCCGGAACCCCGGTAAGCCCCGCCTCGCGGATTCGCGCCTGGCGCACCAGCACGTCGTTGCGCCCGCCCTCACCGGTGAGCCACTGCTCGACCTGGGCTGCGGACATTCCGGCGTTTTCCGCCAGATCCACCAGAACGTCCCGGTCACCGATGTCCCGGCCCTGCTCGAAAAAGGCTGCGAACAGCCGATCGATCAACGCACCGGCACGTTCCTCCTGTTCGGCCAGCAGCACAAGCCGATGGGCATCGAGAGTGTTCGGCACCGAGGTCACCCGGTCGAAACGGAAGTCGATTCCGTCGCTCCTGCCGGCTTCGATGAGCCCGTCGAGCAACGGCTGCGCCGCATCCACGGATCCGAACACGCCGGTCAGATAGGCATCCAGCGGCAGCCCCCCCGATGGCATTCCCGGGTTGATTTCATACGGCGTCCAGTTCATGTCCGGCACCACCGCACCCCGCATCTGCGCGAGGGCGCAATCCAGACGGCGCCGGCTGATATAGCACCAGGGCGATATCAGATCCGACACGGTTTCTATCCGCAGGCAAAAATCGGCTCCAGTGGGCGTTTCGCTCATACAGTTCAGGCTCGGCTTCGTCTCCGGTGTGAGACCTCTCCGGAGGGATATGGTGCCCCGGCAAGCCGATTTCAAGCAGATTCTTTTTCTCGACATAAGCTAAGATATTAATCATTTCTCATTGTTTTTATTTGCTTTAACTATTTCCTCGCTGCCGATTATTTCGCTGGGTCCGGACGCCGGCCTGCTGCGCTGCTTGTCCGCACGGCCGCGCATTTTCTTCCGGGGACGATTCATCTGGCGGTCGTGAATCCCGGTGCCGCCACCGACCGGCCCATCCTCGTTGCGGAGGCTGGCGCGTACCGGTTCGTGGCGCCGGACAACCGCCTCCTCGATAAAGTCTTTCAGCAGAGAATCCTTACACGCGTCCATCGCCTGGATCCCGACGGAGACGCGGTTCGCGGATTCCGACCAGCGAGCGCAAGGTCGCCCGGTCGCGACCTGCTCGCGCCGCGGGCCGCCGGCCTTGCGGGGGGAACGGCAGACCCGGCCACCCTCGGGCCGGCCGTGGACGGATGGGCCGCGTCTCCCCCGCCCCGGCCGCGGCATTCCGAGAACAGCATCTCCTGCCCAGTGGTTTTCGCCGACAGCTGCGGCGACTTCATCACCTTCACGTCGGCCGACGCCCTCGACGACCTGCGAGGGGTCCGGACCCGGGCCGGCGGGCGCGACCTGCCCTTCTGCCGGACCTGCGCCGCTATGGCGCCGGGCTTTCCTCTGGCTTTGCTCAATTCTTGCCGCCTGCTCGAGGTCGCGGCCCGGGATGGCGGCGCCGCCGCGGAGCTCGGCAAGAACGTCGGCGATGTTGTGGTTATCCACGTTAGCGGGGGCCGGCTCGGCTGCTATTCTGGATAGGTTGAAAAAGACGAACTCAGGGCGGAGTTTTGGTATGAACAACAACAGCGACAACATCCGTAACCTGGCGCTTGTCGGTCCCTCGGGGACCGGGAAGACGGCGCTGGCCGAAGCGCTGCTGCACCAGACCGGCATGATCGCGCAAAAAGGCTCCCTGGCCTCCGGCACCATGGTCAGCGACTTCAGCCCCCTGGAGGCGGAGCACGGCCACAGCCTGGACACGAGCCTGTGTTATTTCGAGGCCGACGGCACCCGGGTGCACATGGTCGACACCCCCGGAGCGCCGGACTTTCTCGGCCGCGCCATCAGCATTCTTCCGGCGGTCGAAACGGCCGCGCTGGTGCTGAGCGCGCAGGGAGGCATTGAAACCGGCGTCCGGCGGCTCTTCGAGGCGGCAAAGGATGCGGGCTTGTGCCGCCTGATTATCATCAACAAGATCGATCTCGAACCGGCCAGCCTCGCAAGTCTGCTGGAAACCGTGCAGGAAGTATTCGGCAAGCGCTGCCTGCCGGTGAACCTGCCGGCGGGCCGGGGCAGCAAGGTCCGTGACGTGTTCTTCACCGAGGACGGCGGGGAAACCGATTTCTCCAGCGTCCACGACGCCCACACCGAGATCATGGATCAGGTGGTGGAAATGGACGAGGACCTCATGGAGACCTACCTGGAGTCCGGCCAGAACCTCAATCCCGACCAGGTGCACGATGCATTCGAGAAGGCGCTCCGCAATCGGCACCTGATTCCGGTGTGTTTTGTTTCCGCGGAAACCGGGGCCGGCGTACCGGAACTGGTTCGCCTGATCCGCAAGCTTCTGCCTAACCCGGCTGAGGGTATTCCGCCGCAGTTCCTCAAGGGCGAGGGTGATGCCGCGACACCCGTGAACGTGACGCCGGATCCCGAAGCCCACGCCATCGGCCATGTCGTCAAGGTGGTTGTCGACCCCTACGCGGGACGGATGGGTGTATTCCGGATCCACCAAGGGACGATCCGGGTCGGCGGCCAGCTGTTTATCGGCGACGCCCGCAAGCCCTTCAAGGTGACCCACCTGTTCCGGCTGCAGGGCAAGGACCTACAGGAAATCCAGGCCGGTATCCCCGGGGACATCTGTGCGGTGACGCGCGTCGACGGGATTCACTACGACGCCGTCCTGCATGACTCTCATGACGAAGACCATTTCCATCTGCGAACGCCGAAGCGGCCTCCGCCGATGATGGGCCTCGCCGTGGAACCCATGCGCCGGGGAGACGAGCAGAAGCTGTCCGAGGCCATACAGCGGCTGGCCTCCGAGGATCCTTGCCTCGACGTGGAGCATCGAAGCAACACCAACGAGACCGTCATCCTGGGGACGGGCGAGCTGCATCTGCGGCTCGTGCTGCAGGCAATGAAGGACCGGTTTGGCGTCGAGGCGGAAACCCGTCCGCCGACCATACCCTACCGGGAAACCATTACGGGAAGGGCTGAGGGGCATCATCGGCACAAGAAACAGACGGGAGGAGCCGGCCAGTTCGGCGAGGTCTTCCTTCGAATCGCCCCCTTGCCCCGCGGCAGCGGCCTGGAGTTTGAAAACGCCGTCGTCGGGGGCGCCATTCCCTCCCAGTTCATACCGGCGGTGGAAAAGGGCGTCCGGCAGGCGATGGACGAAGGTGCGGTAGCGGGCTTTCCCCTCCATGACGTCAAGGTGACCGTGTATGACGGCAAGTTCCACTCGGTGGATTCCAAGGAGGTGGCCTTCGTGGCCGCCGGCCGCAAAGCCGTGCTCGACGCGATCAGCAAGGCGGGCGCGATCGTGCTCGAACCGCTGATCGAAATGCATGTGTCCGCCCCGGTGGATGCCACCGGCTCGGTGACCGGCGACCTGTCCTCCCGGCGTGGCCGGGTTCTCGGGAGCACGATGCTGGGCGCGGAACGGGTGCAGATCGACGCGGAGGCACCGCTCGCTGAACTCCAGGATTATCCGAGCGCACTGAAGGCCATGACCGGCGGATCAGGCACCTACACCATGGCGCTGAGCCGCTATGAGGCCGTTCCGGCCCGGATCCAGCAGGACCTGGCCGCCGCCGCGGCTGGAGAGGCGGGGACGGGCTGAATCAGAACTGCTTGTTCTGACAGGCCGGGGTAGGCAGAATCGGCTTCCCTCCGGGGGCGGAGCCTGCGCGATGAGCCTGCTGGAAATGCGACACATCACCCGCCGTTTCGATGACGATACGGTGGCGGTCGACGACCTGTCCCTGAGCATCCAGCCCGGCGAGTTTTTCACTCTGCTGGGCCCTTCGGGCTGCGGCAAGACCACCCTCCTGCGAATGATCGCCGGCTTCGACGATCCGGACGCAGGCTCGCTCCTCCTTGACGGAGAGGAACTGGCGGGCGTGCCGCCGGAGCAGCGCCCCGTCCATACCGTTTTCCAGAGCTACGCGCTGTTCCCGCATATGAGTGTGGCCGAGAACGTGGCGTTTCCCCTGCGCATGGCGTCGGTTCGCCGTGCAGAGCGCGAACAGCGCACCCGGGAGGCCCTCGAGCAGGTACGGCTGGCCGATTTCGCCCATCGCCGCCCCGACCAGCTCTCCGGCGGCCAGCGTCAGCGGGTGGCCGTGGCCCGTGCGCTGGTCAATCGCCCGCGCCTGCTGCTGCTGGATGAACCCCTCGCTGCCCTGGATCTGAAGATGCGTGAGCAGATGCAGATCGAGCTGATCAGCCTGCAGATGGAGGTGGGCATCACATTTGTCTACGTGACCCACGACCAGGGCGAGGCGCTGGCCCTCTCCGATCGCCTGGCGGTGATGAACAACGGCCGGGTCGAGCAGGTGGGTGATCCCTCGGATGTCTACGAGTTCCCCGACACCCGGTTTGTTGCCGACTTCATCGGCACCTGCAACCTGCTGGACGGATCGGTGGGTCAGTCCGAGACCGGCCTGGTCTATCTGGACGTCCCGGGCCTCGGGCCCCTCGGCGTGGCGTCCGACGCGTCTCCCCGGACAGGCGCGCCGGGCACCCTCGCCGTGCGTCCCGAGAAAGTCCGCATCGATGCGCGGATCGAGCCGGCCACCCATGAGAACCGGCTCGAGGGAACCGTTCACGATCAACTGTATCTCGGAGACGTCACCGTATACCGGATAGAGATCACCGATGGCCAGCTCGTGGAGGCCATGCTCCCCAACACATCGGCACGCGGTGAACGTTTTTTCGACTTCGGCGACCAGGTTCAGCTGGCCTGGCGGCATGACGCGGGCCGGCTCCTTGCAGACTGAAGCGGTCAAACGCCGGCTTCTCGTTGGCCTGCCGACCCTTGTTCTGCTGGTGCTCTTTGCGGCGCCCACGCTCATCATGGTTCTTGCGACGTTCCAGTTCCCCGACGACTTCGGCGGGCTTGCTCCGGCCTGGTACTCGGACTCGGACGGCGTACATCTGGATCTGACTCTGGAGAACTACGAGCGCTTTGCCGGGGAGGCCATCTACCTGAAGATATTCTGGCGCTCGCTGGTTTACGCGACACTCACCACGCTCTTCTGCGCGGCCCTGGCATATCCGCTGGCGATGTTCATAACGCGGGCCCCTTCCCGCATTCGGGACCTGCTGGTTCTGCTGGTCATCCTTCCTTTCTGGAGCAACTTTCTGATCCGGGTGTATGCCTGGATGAGCATCCTCGGGCCGCGCAGTCTTTTCACGGAGGGCCTCAACGGGCTGCTCGGCTGGTTCGGCCTTGGCCCGGTGACGCTGCTGTTTACGCCGTTCGCCGTCATCGTCGGGCTGGTATACGTTCATCTGCCCTTCATGGTGCTGCCCCTCTACGCCAATTTGTGCCGCCATGACCCTGCCTGGCTGGACGCGGCCCGCGACCTGGGCGCTTCCCCGTGGAAAACCTTTGTCGGCGTCACGCTGCCCATGTCGGTACCCGGACTGGTCGCCGGATCACTGCTGGTCTTCATTCCCGCGCTCGGGGCCTTTGCGGTCCCGGACATCCTCGGCGGCGCACAGGGCGCGATGATCGGCAACCTGATCAGCGACCAGTTTCTCAGCGCGCGGGACTGGCCTTTCGGCTCGACGATTGCCGTAGCGCTTACGCTTTTCGTCGTTTTCATCGCCTGGCTCATGACCGCGGTCGCCCGGCGCCTGCCCGGAGGGGCCGCCCATGCCCGCTAGATCACGCGCCCTCTGGTTCGCGGCCATGGGCGTCTACGCCTTTTTGTACCTGCCCCTGTTGATCGTCATTGTCTTCTCCTTCAACGACTCGCGGCTCAATGCGCGCTGGACGGGCTTCACCCTGGACTGGTATGCCAAGCTGCTCGGCAATCAGCAGCTGCTGACCGCCGCATGGAACTCCCTTGTGATCGCGCTGGCCGTGACCCTGATTTCGGTCCTTGTCGGTACGATCGCGGGTATCGCGCTGAGCCGCTATCGGGCGCGGGCTCTCTCTTTACTGGTGGTTACTCCCATGGCGGTGCCCGACATACTGACCGGCGTGAGCCTGCTCGTATTTTTCGTGATGATCCACCTGACACTCGGTATGCAGTCGGTCATCCTCGCCCATGTTTCCTTCTGCATTTCCTTTGTCGCAATCGTCGTGCGCTCGGCGCTGACCAACCTGGACCCGCATCTGGTGGAAGCAGCGCGGGATCTGGGCGCCACACCGTTCATCGCTTTTCGAAAAGTGGTAATGCCCGCCATCACTCCGGGCATCGTCGCGGGCGCCCTGCTCGCCTTCACCCTGTCCATCGACGATTTTGTCATCACGTTCTTCACGGCGGGGGCCGGAACCACGACCCTACCGCTGCAGGTCTACTCCATGATCAAGGTCAGCATCACACCGGAGATCAACGCAGTCTCCACCCTGCTGATGGTCATGACTCTGTCCCTTGTCGTCCTGGCCTCCCGGCTGGCGCCGGAGACGATTCGCACATGAAAAACCCATGCCCCCCGGGCCAGTCACCGCTGTGCGCGGCCACGGCCTCTTTCAGCGACTACGCCCTGCAACTCGGGCCGCTCCGGATCCAGCGAAAATCGAGGACTCAGCCATGAAGCATTTCCTGACCCTACTGGCACTCTCCGTGCTGTCGGCCGTCGCCAGCGCCGAGGACGTTCTGCACATCTACAACTGGAGCGACTATCTCCCCGAAGAAACGATCGCCACTTTCGAAGAGCAATGCGGGTGCCGGATCGTCTATGACACCTTCAGCTCCAACGAGGAACTCATGGCCAAGCTCGCCGCGGGCGCCCGCGGCTATGACATCCTGGTCCCCACGGATTACGCGGTCAGCGCCATGGCCGGGCGGGACATGCTGCTCGAACTGGACCATGCCCGTCTGCCCAACATGAAGAATCTGAAGCCGGAGTTTCTCGATCGCCCCTTTGATCCGGGTAATCGTTTCTCCGTGCCTTACGCGGTCGGCGTCACGCTCCTGGGATTCAACGCAGACAAAATGCGCCAGCATGGAATCCCCACCGACACCTGGGCGGCCCTCTTCGACCCGAAGCATCTGGCCAAGATCAAGGGCCGGGTCACCGTCCTGGACGACCAGCGGGAGCTGATGGGGGCCGCGCTGATCTATCTGGGCTATTCACCCAACGACACGGACCCGGCGCACTGGGGGGAAGCCAGGGACGTCATTCTCAAGGCAAAGCCCTACTGGGCGGCATTCAATGCCAGCAACTACAACGTGCTCCTCGCCGCCGGGGATATCTGGCTGGTCCAGGGCTACAGCATGGACGTGTATCAGGCGGCGGCGGACGCCGAGGAGGCCGGGGCCGGCGTGAAAATCGGCTACGCGATTCCAAAGGAAGGCGCGTACATGGCCGTGGACAATCTGGTCATTCCAAAAACCGCACCGGAACCGGAGCTTGCGCTGCGGTTTATCGACTTCGTGCTGGACGGGCGCCAGTCCGCCGTTCTGAGCAACGAACTGGGCATAGGCAACCCGAACATGGCGGCGACGGAGTTTATTGACGCCTCGGTTCTCGAGGATCCCGCCTTGTTCCCGCAGGGCGACGTGCTGTCGAGGCTTTCCAACATCGACGAACTGGACGCCCGGCAGCGCCGGGCCATGAACCGGCTATGGACGGAAATCAAGGTGCAGTGAGAGTCAGAACTCCCACCAGGTGGTCTGCCACCACTTCATGAACTCGTCGAGATCGATGTAACCGTCTGAATTAGTGTCGATCATCGAAAAGCCCTCGCCGGATTCCCGGAGCGACGCCTCCGGGGATACCGTCTTCATCAGGCTGAGAAATTCATTGAAGTCGATCATTCCGTTGCCGTCAGAGTCGAAAAACTCAAAGCTTTCTCGGATTTCGGCAAGTTTGCTCTTCAGATTGTCGGACATGCGCGGCCTCCTCCGGGGGGCGAGAGCATACCACGAGGGCCGACCTCTCTTCGCGTTGACTCAGGTCAATGCCGGGCGCCCCCCCCGCGCCGTAAAGTCATCCGAGGAAGCACGGAAAAGGAGTCGGCGCATGCTATCGGTAAGCGACCTGATGACGCCGCGGGGGCAGCTCGCCACACTCACCCCCGAGGACCGTCTGGAGTCGGCGCGGGAGTTAATGGCCAGCCGCCAGATCCGGCACATCCCCATCGTCGATCCCGCCGATCACGTGGTCGGGATCGTTTCCCATCGTGACGTGCTGGCCGCAACGGGGCCGGCGTCAGACGGGCGCGATCCTGAAGCGAGCGAAGACATCCCTCTCGCGCGGCTGATGAGCACCGAAGTGGAAGTCGTCGACGAGCGCGTGGGACTCCGGACCGCGGGAGAATTCATGCATCGGCACCGTTTCGGATGCCTTCCCGTGGTCAGGCAGGACATTCTCGTGGGGATCATTACGGACAGCGACTATCTCGAGGTGGCGCTCAGCCTGCTCGAACAAGCCGAAACCACAGAACCGGAGGAAGTCGACACGTCCGCCTGAAGTCTTGCCGGCACTGCTGCCCCGTGGGGACAATGACCGCTTACGGACACGAAGCGGGCGTATGAACGACAGACCCCATCCGGGCGGGACACCCTGCCCGATCCGAAGGCGCCTCCTCAAGACGTCCGGGGCCGCCCTGATCGGCGCCGCCATGCCGTTCGGGGCATCGGCCTCGGCGGACCGAAGGCTGCATCTCACCAGCCTTCATACCGGTGAATCCGCCCGGGTGCCCTTTTTCAGGGACGGGCTCTACGTCCAGGATGCGCTTGCGGAGATCAACCAGGTTCTGCGTGACCACCGGACCGGCGAAATCTATCCGATTGACCGGGACCTGCTGGAAACACTGCATATTCTGCAGTCCGAGCTGGGCTCAACCGGCTGGCAGGTGATTTCCGGATTCCGCTCGCCGAAAACCAATGCCATGCTGGCGAACAAGCGCGGCGGTGTGGCGCGGCGCAGCCTGCACATGCAGGGTCGCGCCATCGACGTCCGTCTGACTGACGTTTCCACCCGGCGGGTGCGCGATGCCGCGCTGGCCCTGGGCGCCGGAGGCGTCGGCTATTACCGGAAATCGGACTTCGTACATCTGGACACCGGCCGGGTGCGAAGCTGGTAAAGGTCACGCGGTATCGCAATATCGTCCGATGAATTTTGTCGCATACGGCCCCGCAGAAGGCGAGGATTCGGTATACGGGGGGTTAACCCGCCGGAACGGGGCGTATAGTCTGGGGGCGAAGGCGGTGCGATCCGCATCGTAGAGGTTCAGGACGGGCAGCGACATTTGATTGCGCAGACGGTATTTTCCCGCCGCTTGTACAGGGCAGCCGCACTGGCGCTGGCCGGGCTGATCGCCGCCGGCTGCACGGCGACCGCCTCGATTCCCGCGGATTTCCCCACTCCTTTGGTCGATCCGCTGCCCATCCGCGTGGGTGTGCGCTACCCGGAGCACTTCCTGACCTATCAGCATCGGGAACAGATCCCGAGCGACCGGGAATGGGTCGTCGAACTCGGGGACGCCAACGCGGCGCTGTTTGATTCGGTGTTCGGCTCCATGTTCGACGCCACCGAGCCGGTAAACGAGGAGGCTGAACGCATCGCCGCCACCGCGGGCCTCGATGCCATCATCGAGCCAGAGCTCGAGAGCTACGAGTTCTCCGTGCCGCTGGAAACCGGCGACCCGTTCTACTCGGTGTGGATGACCTATCGAATGCGCCTCTTCTCGGCCGAAGGCAGGCTTATCGCGGAATGGCCCGTCCGGGCCTACGGCAAGAGCCGCTACAAGATTCTGGACTCCGACCAGTCCCTTGCGCAGGCAACGATCATGGCGATGCGAGACGCCGGCGCCGAGCTCGCGCTACAGTTTGCCAGTCAGCCCAGGATCCGCGAGTGGCTGCGCGAGGAAGGCAAAGTCCTGCCCGATGACACTGGAGATCAAGATGTGCAGATCGAGGAAATCATTGTTCCTTAGCACGCGCGGGCGTCTGGTGAGCGCCATTGCCGCCACCGCAATGCTGAGCGGCTGCATGACCAGCCGAATCGAGCAGGAACGAAGCAACTTCACCGGGATCCAGGAGGGGGATTCCATGGTGATCCTGGCGCGCAGCTATCATGCGGGTCACGCTACGGAAGCCAACTTCGTGGACTGTGTCTACGATGAACTCTCCGGCGGCAAACA
>JARFQW010000046.1 GCA_029287575.1 Gammaproteobacteria bacterium
GGGTGCACGGGACACAGGGCCGGCCCGACGCGGGGCACGCCGTCTTCCGGTTCGTGTTCCTCGCTGCCCGGCGTGTCCCGCAGGACAGTCAGTTCGGAGGCGTCGACCCGGACCCATCGCATCGGCAGCCAGCCGCCCGACTCGGGGAGCAGATCCGCGCTCAGACGGGGTGCCGGATCCGTCCCCAGGCGTTCGTTGACATGCTGCTCCCAGTCAATCAGGCTTCGACGGCGCAGCACATCGTCATGCTCCGCCGCCGGCCGTACAGCCCTTGTCAGCTCAACCATTGCGTATCGACTCCATGCCCCTCGGCCCCGAACCTTCCATCGTACCGGTCCTGATGTTCCACAGCGTGGGACTGCGTCACCTTCCCTGGGCATGGAATCATCTCTCCGAGCCGCTGGAACGCTTTACCGCGTTCCTGGACTACCTTGCCAGGAACAACTTCCACACCATCGGGTTCGGAGAGCTGCGCGCCCACATGACCGGTGAGCAACGGGCGCCGGACCAGTCGATCGTACTGACCTTCGACGACGGGTATCTGGACAACTGGGTCTACGTTGCGCCGCTTCTCGAGAAATATGGCTTTCGAGGCACCGTGTTTGCCTCCACAGATTTCATCGACCCCGGCAGCGGCCTGCGGCCCTCCCTGTCCGATGCGTGGTCTGGCACCACGGGCAGCGGCGAGCTGGCACCCGCGGGCTTCATGAATGCAGACGAGCTGCGCGCAGTGGACCGTTCGGGGATCCTCGACGTCCAGTCCCATGCCCGCACCCATACCTGGCACTACACGGGCCCGAGAATTGTCGGCTGGCACCGGACAGCCCCGCCCTCCCCCTGGCCATGGATGGCGTGGAATGCCCGCCCGGACCGAAAACCCTTTTACCTGACCGAAGACCAGAGCGGATTCGTGCTCCCGGGGACCCCCGTCCTGGAACACGCCTGCGCGCTGGTGGCGCGACGCTTCGTCCCTGACCCGGACGCGGTCGAGGCGGTGCGTCGGGCAGTGCTGCCACTCCTGGAAGCCGGGACGACGCCGGCGGGCCGCCAGCGGCTGGTGGACCTTGCCGGCAGCATCACGGGGCCGGACGGCCTGCCAGGGCAGTGGGAGTCCGAGCAGAAAAGGGAGGCTCGAACGACCGAGGAAATCGCAGGATCCCGGCGGACCCTCGGGGAGATGCTGGACAAGCCCATCGACACGATCTGCTGGCCTGCCGGCGGCTCCGACGAATTTTGCGAGCAGGCAGCCGAAGACGCCGGATACGCATCCTGGACGCTGCGCTCCAGCCAGCAGAGAGACAAGCGAAACCGTCCCGGCGCCGACCCCCGCGGCATCAGACGCCTCGGCGGCCAGCGCTGGGTGCATTTCCGCGGCCGGTCGCTCGGCGAGGGCGGTACGGGTTACCAGCGGCTCCAGATCGACGCGCACCGGGGCTCCGCCGCGGCCGGAGCCCTGCTGCGGGCCTACAAGCTGCTGAAGTGGGCCCGGCTGGTCCCTGCCGGCACCTGAGACCCTAGCGAGCATAACCGAACCGCCGCCATGCCAGCGGATGCAGGCCCCGCAGCGCGGCCGCTGTCAGCGGGTGAATCCGCCTGCGCCAGGCCTCCAGCGAACTGGCATCGACCCCCCGCTCTCCGCGGATCTTCCCGTAGGACGAACCGTATTGATTCGGTGCAAGCATGGACGGCATGAAATCCACCTCCAGAAACTCGCAGAGGCTGCGCAGCTGGGACTCGGGGTTGCGAACCACGTCCTCATAGCGCACCAGCCGGTAGTTCGGATGCCCGCGCAGCTGTCGATGGAGCCGCGCGGTCCAGCTCACCTGGAGATTGATGTGCGCGAACTGGCGGAACTTCATCCACCCGCGTTTGTGCAGTGGATCGTCCTTGCCGACGTACTTGTTTGCCTGGCTGGCATACACGGCCCTCGGGTCCCGGGTGGTGTGGATCAGCTTGCAGTCCGGATACCAGTCGAGAAGCTGGGCGGAATAGCTGTAGTGCATGGGGAACTTGGCCCCCCTGCCCGCCTTGCCGGTACGGGCCGCATGGGCAGCCATCAGGCTGTCAAAAATGCGTTTGAGATCGACCGGGCCGTCGGCCACCATTTCCGCAACGACCTCTCTGGAAAACTTTTCCTCCGCCCGGCTCCACACCCAGCCATAGGGCTCCCCGGAAAACAGCAGGTCAACCAGGCCGTCACGGTTGATGGACTGATCCATGGCCCCGAGGCGGGAAGCGATCAGGCTTTGCAGATCCGGATGCAGCCACCGCGGACAGCGCAGGAAAAGCTCATCGACAAAATCCAGCTCCGGGCTCGCCGAAAGCATGGTCTTGAGCATCTCGGACCCGGTGCGCGATCCGCCGATAATGAAAACCGGCGCCGTCATGCAACCGCGCCCCTGGGCGCGGCCACGCCGGGCCACAGGAGGTCGCACCAGGCCGTATCCATCTGCCGGGTCGTGAACCGGTCGAGGACCCGTGCCCGCGCCGCGGCACCGGCCTGCTCCAGGGTCCCCGGTTCATTCGCCAGCCGCGTCAGGGCACTCTCCAGGGCACCGGCATCGCCGGGCGCCACCAGCCAGGGGTATCCCTGTTCGCCCACCCGGTCCCGGGCCCCGCCACTGTCGGTCAACCCCCGCGGCAACCCGCGGGCGGCCGCTTCCAGCGCGGCGTTGGCGAAAGTCTCCACGGCCGCGGCGGCCAGCACGAATACATCGGCCGCGCGCCGCCAGGGGCGAACATCCGCCTGTTCGCCGGCGAACAGGACCCGGTCTGCCAGACCGAGTCTGCGGGCCTGTGACTGCAGTTCCTCACGGCGAACCCCGTCCCCGACCAGGAGCAGCGCACGGTTCGCCGGAAGACCGCCGCCGGCGAATGCGTTGATCAGGTGATCATGGCCTTTCTCGGGCCGAAGCTGAGCAACCGACACGAACACGAGAGCGTCGGACGCCAGCCCGAGGCGCTGCCTCGCCGCGTCGCGCTCGTGGGAAGTCGGCGGCGAATACCGCCGGGAGTCCACGCCGTTGTAGACCACCCGGCAGGCGTCGGCACGGATCCTGAACTCGGTCTGCCACTGAGTCTGTTGCCGCCGGCTGCCGAACACCACCTGATCCATGCGTCTCAGCAGGGGGGCATAAAGCGCCATGAAACGCGCCTCGCGGGTTCCCCGCAGATCGGTGGTGTTGATGGAGGCAATTAACTGCGGCAGTCGGGCAGTCCGGCGCAGAGCCCATCCGTAGATCATCGGGAAAAAGTTCACGCAGACCACGCTGCCAGGACCGCTTTTTATTGCGGCTTTCCTCAGTCGCATCAGGGCCCGGGGGGAAAAACTCCCCTCACGGCGGAGAGCGTGCCGTGGCACGTCGGGATGCAGTTCATCCAGCAAGGCCTCGGAGCCGCCCAGCCAGGCCACATGGACCGGCCAGCCGGCGTCGTGCAGACGGCCAGCCAGCCGCACGAACTTGGTCTCCGAGCCACCGCGCTCCAGGGTGCCCAGAAGAAAAATCGCGGTCTCAGCTTCCATGGGAAGGATCGTCGAGTTTCGACACCACGACCCGATGTTTGCCCCCAGCCCCCGGCCCGATGAAATCAACCGCCTCGAATGACACGTCCAGGTCGGCCCCGCACTGCTCCCCGATGCGATCCGTCATCCAGGCGAAATCCGGGTCCACGCCGGGGGTCGGAACGTAGCGCACGAGTATGCCGGCCAGGTTTTTCTGTATTACCTGGAACTGCTCGAAGCCCGGCTTTTCTCGAAGCACGATGGTCCAGAACGTGCCGCCGATGCGTCGCCCGTCGCGGGTCCGCACAACGTCCAGGCTGCGGCCTTCGACGGCAGCCAGGACCGGAAAGCCGCCGGCAAACGTATCGCTCCAGGCCGC
>JARFQW010000188.1 GCA_029287575.1 Gammaproteobacteria bacterium
GGTGCCAGCGGTTCGGTTTCCATGGCGGTGACGAAAATCGCCGCCGCCTCCGCGCCAGGATCAGGCACCCGGCCGAACGGCCGGGTCCGAAACGCCACCCAGGATCCGGATTCGACAAGCAGGCTGCGAAACCCCTCGGGAGAGTTGGCAGCGCCGCCGCCCGCGTGGGCCTCGAACCGCTGATGCCCGTCACCGCCCACCGAAACGACCACGGACTCCAGCCTGCGGCGCTCACCGCGATGAACCGCCTTGATTCGCCCCGCGGCGGGAGAAGTCAGACGCAGGCCCCGATTCCGGGCGTCCGATACCAGAAGCTGGCCCTGGCGGACCTGCTCGCCAGGCTTCACGTGGACCCTGGGGCGCAAACCCGGATAGTCCCGTCCGACCACGGCCACCTCCGTCCCCCGACGCACTTCCAGCACGTCGGGATCGGGCGTGCCCGGGATGGGAAGGTCAAGGCCCTTCTTTACTTCGTACGAACCCATAGACGCATCGATGGAGAGCGGGAAACGGCCCCTCGAAAAAGAACGTTAGCGCATTCTGGTCGATCCGGCGTCCGGACATTTCCTTACGTGACAATGATGGTCAGATGCGCTTTCCGCACGAGCCGGACGAGGATTTGCGAAACAAATCCGGCCGGCGTGGCCGGATCGGCAGGCTGGCCGACCGCCATCGAACGGGTCAGGCTGGACTCTGTGTTGCCCACCCGCCCCACGGCGGCGCGCCGCGGGCCATGTGTGACGCGGGTCACACGCGGGTGGTCCGAATGACTCAAATGCGAACCGGTCCACAGACTGCATGGGCCGCCAGTGCGACTCTCCGCATCGTTATGTTCAGGGGCCACGGACGGACCCAATGCGATGAAAAGCCAGTCGGAATCCAGCGGCGCTGTCTGTCTGAACAGTCAGCTACCCTTGTTCAGGGCCCTGCTGCCCCGCAGCCAGCTGTTTGCGTTCTTCAACGGCGCAAGACTGCCCTTGTGGAACGGCTCCGAGGAGCATCTTCACTGCCTGAAGGACTGCTGGGAGACCAGCCTGTCCCGGCAGCTCGCGAACCGGGCCGAAAACCAGCCCGGCGTTCTTGTCGAGCTGCCGTCCGGCGGCACCGCCTACGCCTTCGACGTGCTGACGAGCGCGGGTGCCTCCCTCGGGGCCTTCGTGACCGTGCTGCCCATACCCAATGACGGCGAGCCCCAGGCGGTGAGCACCGTGGCGAAACTGATCGCCCCGGCGCTGCGGGTATTTACCCGCGAGCTTCAGACGGCCCGGGCCATGGGGTCGATGAAGCGGGCGCTGGCCGCCCAGAAAGCGGAGCTGGAGCTGCTCTATGACATCGAGGACAGCCGGCGCGGCGAAGGCGGGCTCCGTGACGAGCTGAAGGAACTCCTGGAGCGCTGTGTCAGTCAGCTCCGGGTCAGTCTGCTGGCGGTCATCGTTCCGGAACGTGACCTCCAGGTTGCGGTTCAGAACGCGCAGGACCCCGTCGAGAACGGTGGCCGCGTTGTGCGCCAGCTCCAGGCCCTGTACCCGCGGGTCGCCCGCAAGGCCGCCACCATCACCACCGAGGCGGACGACGCCTCGGTGAGCGAGGACGGGGTGCCGCTGGGGTATCAGGTAGTCGCCTGCCCGATTCGGGTTGGCGGCGGCCGGGTTATCGGTATGCTGACCCTCCTCGACCGGCCGGACCGGGGTCGTTTGACCCAGCGGGGGCAGCGGATCGCGGAGATGATCACCCGCCGGGCGACACGTCTGGTCGAGGAAAGCTACGATCTGCTGACCGGCATCATCAATCGACGCGAATTCGACGCCCGGCTCAAGTCGACGCTGGCCAATCCCTCGGGCCGCCATGCGCTGCTGTACCTGGACATCGACCAGCTGCACGTCATCAACGATACGTTCGGCCATCCATCCGGGGACGAAGTGATCGTCCGCATGGCGTCGATCCTGCAGGACCTGCTGAGCACCGACGACATCATCGGGCGCCTGGGGGGCGACGATTTCGCGGTTCTGCTGCCCCACTCCCGGGTGGAATCAGCCTGCGAACTCGCCGAGAAAATGTGCGCCGCCGCCCGCGACCTGCACTACGTCAGGGGCGAGAAGAGCGTTCGCATGTCGCTCAGCATCGGCGTCGTAGCGGCCAACGGCGCCGATGCGTCCTCCGACGCGCTGGCCGCCGCCGAGGTCGCCTGCAAGGCTGCAAAGGATCACGGCCGAAACCGCGTCGAGGTCTTCGACGTCGGTGACTCCAGCATTATCCGCCGGCACAGCGAGCTGCATGTCGTGCATGCGGTGAACCAGGCGCTGGAACGCAACGCCTTCGAGATGTTCGCCCAGCGCATCGGGCGGCTCGAGGAAACCGCGGGCCATGTCCACTATGAACTGCTGCTGCGGATGGTCGGGGAGAACGGCCGCCACGTCCTGCCGGCGGATTTTCTGCCCACCGCCGAGCGCTACCAGATCATGCCCGAGATCGACCGCTGGGTGGTTCGCCATGCCCTGGAAAAAATCGCGCCGCTGCGTGATTCGCTGGCCCGGAAGCGGGCCCTGTTTGCGATCAACCTGTCGGGCCAGACCCTTGGCGACGACTCGTTTCTGGATTTCCTCGGCACCTGCTTCGACGAAACCGGTGTGCCCGAGGATCTGATCTGCTTCGAGATCACCGAAACCGCGGCCGTGGCGAACCTCGAGAAAGCGCGCCGTTTCATCGAAGAGCTCAGATTCAGGGGGTGCCGCTTCTCCCTGGATGACTTCGGCGCCGGGCTCAGCTCGTTCGCCTACCTGAAATCCCTGCCCGTCGACTATCTGAAGATCGACGGCGGTTTTGTAAGAGACATCGACGAGAGCCGAGTTTCGGAATCCATGGTCGTGGCGATCCAGCAGGTGGCGCGCATCATGGAACTGGAGACCATCGCCGAAGGCGTGGAGTCCGATTCCACGTGCTCCCGCCTCCGGGCCATCGGCGTGGACTTCGTCCAGGGCTTCGGCATCGACCGGCCGATGCCGCTGGACCTGCTGCTCGAACAGATTGCCGGCGCCAACGAACCGGACCTCCAGAATATCCTGGCCCCGGTGGGCGGTCTCCTCGGCGCCTGACCCTCATGAACCGCCGAATTCTCATCGTCGATTCCGACACGGTCTTCCGGGCCCGTGCCGTAAAAGCTCTTGCATCGGCGGGGCATCCGCTGGCGCACTCCGCCACGGCGGCGGACGCGCTGAAGATCCTCCGTGAACATCCCTGCCCGGTGGTCGTCTGCGACGGCGGGCTGGACGACCGGGACGGCTTCGATCTGATGCGCGAGATCCTGCGTGAGTGGCCGGCGACGCAGCTGATCGTGACCTCCGCCGATCACGGCCCCGGCGCCGCCCGTCAGGCAATCCGCCTGGGCGCGGTGGATTATCTGGCCAAGCCGGTGGAAGGAGCCAATACGCTGATCGACGCGGTGCAGGATGCCCTGACCCGGGCATCCGTGCTCGCCCGCAAGGATGCGCTCATCAGCAGGCTTTCGTCGGAAAACGAGGAACTGGAACGAGTCAATTATGTGTTTCGGCGACTGGCGACCCGTGACGGACTGACCACGCTGCACAACCGGCTTTACTTCAACGAATCACTCACCAGCGGCATCGAACGGGCCCGCCGGAAAGGCCACGAACTCGTGCTGATCTTTATCGATGTCGATCATTTCAAGCTTTACAACGACACTTTCGGACACCAGCACGGGGATCTTCTGCTGAAGCAGCTGGGCAAACTGATCCGCTCTTCGATTCGCGATTCCGACGTGGCGGCACGCTGGGGCGGCGAGGAGTTTGCGGTACTCGCCTCGGAGACCACACTCACCGGCGGCGTGGGTCTGGCGGAGAAACTCCGAACCTGCCTGGAGTCGTTTCCCTTTCACGGCGCCGAGGCCATGCCCGGCGGCTGCGTGACCGCCAGCGCCGGCGTCGCGGCTCTGCACACCGACGACAACGAGCGTGAGCTGGTTCACCGGGCCGACCGGGCCCTGTACCAGGCCAAGGCCACGGGCAGAAACCGTGTCGTCGCCGACGAGGCCGGATGCGGCGAAGACACCCGCAAGATGCTGGCGAGCCTCGGCGGATTCTAGGACCTTCACCGGAAGTGAGCCAAACGCTCGCGGCAGCTGCCAGGGCCGCTGTCAGATCATCGAAACGCCCGACCGTGGCGATGCCCCCCGGGCAGACGCTAGTATCGGAGCTTCGTAACGCAGCCGGTCGGGTCCATGGGTCGTTCGCTTCTCTATCTGATCGCCGCCGCCATGGCGGGCCTTGCCGCCATGGCGCTGTGGCCCGGCCGTATCGATCCCGCCGCCTGGGACCCTCCCCCGGCCCCGGCCATGGACGGGGTCTATGCACCCAATGATCGTCTGCATGAAGCCGAGCTGCTCGCCACCGGCCAGGTCTACGGTCCGGAGGACGTGGCCGTCGATGACCAGGACCGGATTTACGGCGGTACCCAGGACGGGCTGATTGTCCGGGTCTGGCCGGACGGACGGGTGGAGACGTTTGCGGAAACCGGCGGCCGGCCCCTCGGCCTGCATTTCGACGCAGACGGCAACCTGATTGTTGCCGATGCCTGGCGGGGTCTGCTGTCGATTTCCCCCGGCGGCGAAATCACCGTTCTCTCGACGTCCGCCGACGGTGTCCCTTTCGGTTTCACGGATGATCTGGACATTGCCTCTGACGGCACCATTTATTTCTCGGATGCCAGCACCCGGTTCGGCCAGGACGAATACGTACTGGACCTGCTCGAAATGCGTCCTCATGGCCGTCTGCTCGCCTACGATCCGGCGACCGGCCAGACCCGTGTACTCCTGGACAATCTCTACTTTGCCAACGGCGTGGCCCTCTCCAGCCGGGAGGATTTCGTTCTGGTCAACGAGACCTGGGCCTACCGGGTCCGGCGATACTGGCTGCAAGGCCCGAATGCGGGCACCGCGGATCTGTTTGTGGACAACCTTCCCGGGTTTCCGGACGGCATCTCGGGCAATCGCCAGGGACGTTTCTGGGTCGCCCTCCTGACGCCCAGGCTGGCCAGCGTGGACCGTGCCCATCCGCGACCATGGATGAAGCGGATCATTTCCCGGCTGCCCGACGGCCTCAAACCGAAGCCCGTCGAATACGGGTTCGTCCTGGCCCTGGACGAGTATGGCCAGGCGATCGCCAGCTACCAGGACCCCGACGGAGCGCATCTGCAGGAGATTTCGAGCGTTGAGGAACACAACGGATTCATCTACCTGGGCTCGCTGCACAACGACCGGATCGGGCGTCTGAAACTCGCACAGTGACCCGGCTCTCCGACACCCCGGAACAGCTGTGGCGCCGCGCAGTGGGCGCCATGAAATCGGGCAACCGGGCTGCGGCCCGGTCCGCGTGCGAGCAGCTGGCCGAACGCGCTCCCCGGCACCGTGGAGCGCTCGAACTGCTTGCCCGGCTGGCCGTCGAGGAGGGCAGGCCGAAGGCCGCCGAGAGATGGCTGCTGCGAGCCCTGGAGGTCGATCCGGAAAACCTCAATCTGCTCGTCAACCTCGCCGTGCTGTGCCGACAGCGGGGTGATGCCCCCGCATGCCTGGCCCGGCTTGAGCGAGCCGTATCGCTGGATCCCGGGCATGCGCCGGCAGTAATCCAGCTGGCGCTGATGTACAAGGAAGCGGGCCGCGACGGTGAGGCGCTGAAACACCTCACACGGCTGGTGGACGCGGAATCCGCGCCGGCCGCCGCGCTTGCCCTGCAGGCCCAGCTCCTGGAGCGGCTGAGCCGCGTGGACGAGGCCCGCGAACAGGCGCTTGCTGCACTGGCCATGGATCCGGCCGAGCCGGTCGCGCTTCTCGTTCTCGCCGACCTGGACCTGCGCTCGGGCCGCGTGGACGAGGCCCTCCACCGAGCGGAGGTCCTGGCAGCCGACGCGAGCGCAGGGACAGTCAACCGGGCCCTCGCGCACTATCTGGCTTCCCAGGCCCATGACCGGCTGGAGCACTGGGCCGAGGCATTTGCCGCCGCCGACCGCGCCAACCGGGTACTCGCGGAAGACTATTTCTCCCGGCACGCCGGGAACGAGGGCCCCTATGGCTTGCCGGCGGTCGAAATTCTGGGCCGCTGGCTGGCCGGCCTTCCGGCCGACGCGGTCCAGGCCGCGGCGAGGAACGACAAGGTCATCGAGCCGCCACCGGTCTTTCTTCTCGGTTTCCCGCGCTCCGGCACGACGCTGACCGAGCAGGTCCTGAGGCGCCATTCCGGCATCGCGGCGCTCGAGGAACGTGACCTGATCGCGCCGCTCGTTGCCCCATGGCTGGCCGGCCCCCCGGACCTGGACCGCCTGATCGATCCCGGGGGAGCACCGCGCCAAGAGGCCAGGAGCCGCTATCTCGAACAGTCCAGGGCAGCGGCGGGCGCGGCGACCGGCCAGCTGGTCGTGGACAAGCTACCGCTCAACAGCGTGTTTCTTCCGCTGATCGCCCTGCTTTTTCCCGAAGCCCGTATTCTGCTGGCGCTGCGCGACCCGCGGGATGTCTGCCTGAGTTGTTTCCTGCAGAGCTTCGGCCTGAACACCGCGATGGCCCAGTTCCTGAGGCTCGGCACGACTGCCGGCTACTACGTCGCGGTGATGGAAAACACGCTCAACACGCTGGACCGGCTGTCGCCGCGGGTGCATCCGATTCGCTACGAGTCGGTCGTGGACGACCTCCAGGCAGAGGCCAGGGCAATGCTGGACGCGCTGGAGCTTCCCTGGGAACCCGAGGTGACGGACTACCGGGCCGGGCTGGCCAACCGGCTCGTCAACACGCCGAGCCGGGCTCAGGTGAACCGACCGCTCTATCGCCGGTCAATCGGCCGATGGCGCCGTTATGCACAAGCCATGGACCCGATACTCGGAAGCCTGGACCCGATCGCGACACGCCTCGGATACGCCCGCGCCGATACACGGGCAGTTCACGCGCGCCACGACGAAGGCAGCTAGTCGAACGGGTGCTGCAGAACGATCGTCTCGGCCCGGTCCGGGCCGGTAGAGATGATCGCGACGGGACAGCCGACAACTTTCTCGATCCGGGACAGATAGGCTTTCGCGTTCTCGGGGAGATCGTCGTAGCGGGTAATTCCCACCGTGGAGGTATTCCAACCGGGCAGGTCCTCGTAGACCGGTACACATTGCGCATAGGCCTCCGCGCCGGTGGGCGGAAATGCGGTCTCCGTTCCTTCCGAGCGGTATCCCACACAGACCTTCAGGGTATCGAGGCCGTCCAGCACATCGAGCTTGGTTACACACAGGCCCGAAACGCTGTTGATCTGAACCGAGCGCCGCAGGGCCACGGCGTCGAACCAGCCGCAGCGCCGGGGACGCCCCGTCGTTGCGCCGAACTCGTGACCCACGCGAGCCAGGTGCTCGCCCATTTCGTCAAACAGCTCCGTCGGGAAGGGTCCGGCGCCCACACGGGTCGTATACGCCTTCACGATGCCCAGCACGTAGTCGAAGCTGCAGGGCCCCACGCCGGTTCCGGTGGCCGCGCCACCGGCCGTCGTGTTCGACGAGGTGACAAACGGATAGGTGCCGTGATCGATGTCCAAAAGCGCCCCCTGCGCTCCCTCGAAGAGAACGCTGCGGTCAGAGGCGCGGTACCGGTGAAGCAACTCGGTGACGTCGGCCACCAGGGGCGCGATGCGCTCCGCCATTTCCAGATGGGACTCCAGGACCGCCTGGAAGGACACAGGCTCGGCCTGGAAGAAGTTCCGCAGGACAAAGTTGTGGTAATCCAGCACTTCGCCCAGTTTCGCGGCCAGCCGTTCACGATGGAACAGATCCCCGATGCGCACGGCCCGGCGCGCCACCTTGTCTTCGTAGGCCGGACCGATTCCCCGTCCGGTCGTCCCGATCGCGGCGGCACCGCGGGCTTTCTCCCGCGCCAGGTCGAGGGCCACATGGGACGGCAGAATGACCGGACAGGCGGGGCTGATCTTGAGTCGCTCGTCGACCGGAACTCCGCGCTCGAGCAATGCGTCCATTTCGGTAAGGAGCGCATCCAGTGCCACGACGACACCGTTGCCGATCAGGCAGGCGACGCCGTCCCGCAGAATGCCCGATGGAATCAGATGCAGGACGGTTTTCTCGCCGTCGATAACGAGCGTGTGGCCCGCATTGTGACCACCCTGGAAACGCACCACGGCGGCCGCCCGGTCCGTGAGCAGGTCGACGACCTTGCCCTTGCCCTCATCACCCCACTGGGTACCGATCACGATCACGTTCTTGGACATGGCTGCCGGGCTCCGGATCTAGGCGCGCACCAGGTAGAGTAACCCGAGACCGGCGACGATGCTGACCAGCCCGATGGTCCGAAGCGTTCGCGCGGGCATCTGGGCGATTGTCAGCATGGCTCTCCTGGAACCCTCGGGATTGGCGAAGGGCATCAGGCCCTCGATTACCATGACGAGCGCCAGGGCCGAAAGAAAATCATTCCAGTCCATGGATGACTCGCGCGACGGTCTCAGTTGTCGGACATCGGGGCCTGTTGGGTGCCAAAGGGCTCCTTCAGATAGCGGAAGAACTCACTGTCCGGCTCCAGCACGAGGACATCGCCGTCTCCCCCCATCGTTTCCCGATAGGCCTGCATGCTGCGGTGGAAGTTGTAGAACTCCCGGTCCTGCTCGTAGGCGCTGGCATAGGTTTCCGCCGCCTTGGCATCGCCCTCACCGCGGATCTTCTCGGCGTCGCGATAAGCCTCGGCCAGAATCACTGTCCGCTGCCTGTCCGCGTCGGAACGAATTCGCTCCGCCTCCTCTGCACCCTCGGCTCGAAGCTGAGACGCTGTGCGTGCACGCTCCTGGCGCATTCGATTGAACACCGACTCACTGACTTCGTCAGGGAGATCCAGGCGCTTGACCCGCACATCGATTACCTCGATACCCAGTTCCTGGGCCGCCTGGCCAGCCGATTTCATCAGATCGTCGGTCAACTCCCGGCGATCAGCCGTGACGACCTGCTGAACCGTTCGCTTGGCGAACTGGGCGCGAATCCCGTCCTTGACGATTTCAATGAGACGACTGGTCGCGATGCCTTCGTTACCCGCTGTTGCCCGGTAGTACTGGCCAACGTCGGTGATGCGCCACTTCACGTAAAAGTCCACGTTGAGGTTTTTCTTCTCGGATGTCAGGAACTCTTCATTGGGATTGTTCCGCGTGAGGATGCGTTTCTCGAACTTCTTGACGTTGTTGACGAACGGGATCTTGAAATGCAGCCCGGGCGCATAGTCGGTCCGGATGATTTCGCCGAAGCGGAACTTCACGGCATATTCACGCTCGTCGACCGTAAACACGGCCATCGAAACGGCAAGCGCTGCAAGCGCCACCAGGATGAGAACGAAACCCAGCTTGTTACCCATTAGCGATTACCCCGGCTGCGGCGGTCTTCCCGGGTTCGGCGGGCAGACTCCTGGTCGGAGGTGCGCCCGGGCGATACGGTGGCCTCGGAGATCGGCGGACGAACTCTCGGCGCGCCGCTTCCCCGCATGAGCTGATCCATCGGGAGATAAAGCAGGTTACCGCTTCCCTCTGCGTCAAGAATCACCTTGTTCGACGCCCCCATCACCTGCTCCAGGGTCTCAAGATACAAGCGATCCCGGGTCACCTCGGGGGCCTTCTGGTATTCCACGAGCAAAGAAAGGAAACGCGCTGCCTCACCTTCTGCATCGGCAATCACGCGCTCCCGATAGGCTTCGGAATCCTCCATCTGCCGGGCCGCGGTACCGCGCGCCCTTGGCACGACATCGTTGGCGTAGGCTTCCGCCTCCAGACGCAGCCGGTCACGGTCCTCGCGGGCCTTGATGGCGTCCTGCACCGAAGCCTGGACTTCGTTGGGGAAGTTGGCCTCCAGGAGGTTCACGGAGGTCACCTCGATACCGGAACCATACTGATCGAGCGTCGCCTGAACGAGTTCCTTGGTGCTCTGCGCGATCTCGGCACGTCCTTCGGTCAGGACGAAATCCAGCCGGCTGGCGCCGACCACTTCGCGAATCGCGCTTTCGCTGACTTCCGCGAGGGTCGATTCGGGGTCGCGAATGTTGAAGAGCACGGCTTGCGGATCGGCCTTGCGAAACTGCACCACCACGTCCACGTCAACGATGTTCTCGTCGGCGGTGAGCATGCGGGTGGAGTGATTGTAGCTGTCCACCTCGGACACATTGACGGTAGTCACTGTCTGAATTGGCGCCGGGATGTGCCAGTGCAGACCGGGGGTCGTGGTCTTGTGATATTTCCCGAACTGCATCACCACGCCCCGCTCGGCGTCATCGACCGTGTAGAAGCCGGTGAAACCCCAGACAGCGAGGCCAATTGCGACGAGCACCCACAACGGGCCGCTGCCGCCGCCTCCGGACGCCCCTTCGGAATCGCCGCTGCCACGGCCGCGCCCTCCGAAAATGCCGGACAGTTTCTTCTGCAGGTCGGCTACGACCTTGTCCAGATCAGGGGGGCCCTGATCACCGCCGGAGTTCCATGGGTTGCCGCCCTTACCGGGTTCATTCCAAGCCATCTGGGTATTCCGTATTCAAGTGGTCGGGCGCAGGCCCGCAGTCAGGCCACGGAGCGCGATTCTAAGAGGCGCCCGTGGGGTGAACAAGAACATTCGACGAGACGCCCCGGGTCGATGCCAATGCGGGCACAAAGCTGCATCCAGATTTTCTCTGACACGTCGATGTCGAGATGCCAGCCCCCGGTATCGCTCTGGCGCTCCGCGGATACCGCGCCCGCTTCATAGAGAGCGGCCCGGAAGCGCGCTTCCGAGTTGGCCAGTTCGATCCTGCCCACGCGGTGATCGCGGCGCAGGAACCGGTCCAGAGAATCCAGCAGCACGTCGATACCCTCGCCACTATGCGCCGAAACCCAGACGCTGGCTACACGTCCCTCGCCACCGGGCTGTACCCGGGGCGCGTCGCCGGACGCGTCAATTTTGTTGAAAACCATGATCTGCGGTACGTCTGCCGCGCCGATTTCAGCGAGCACGGCATTGACCTGCTCGATCCGTTCGTCGCGGTTGGGATCGGTGGCGTCCACCACATGGAGCAGGACAGACGCTTCGCGGGTCTCTTCGAGGGTGGCCCGGAAGGCCGCCACGAGTTCATGAGGGAGATCGCGCACGAAACCCACAGTGTCGGCCAGCACGAAACCGTGCCCGCCGCCGGCGTCGACCCGGCGCAGGGTGGGATCCAGGGTGGCAAACAGCTGGTCGGCCGCGTAAGCGTCGGCGGAGGTCATCCGGTTGAACAGCGTCGACTTCCCGGCGTTGGTGTAGCCCACGAGAGAAACGGTGGGCATTTCCGCCTTCATGCGGGTTCGCCGGCCCTGCTCTCGCTGCCTGGCAACCTTGTCCAGCCGCTCGCGCAGCACCTTGATGCGCTGGCCCAGCAGGCGGCGGTCGGTCTCGAGCTGCGTTTCACCCGGTCCGCGCAGACCGATGCCCCCCTTCTGCCGTTCCAGGTGAGTCCAGCCCCGGACCAGCCGGGTAGACAGATGCCTGAGCTGCGCCAGCTCGACCTGGAGCTTGCCCTCGTGGCTGCGGGCCCGTTGGGCGAAGATGTCGAGAATGAGGCCCGTGCGGTCGAGTACCCGGCATTTCAGTTCGCGCTCGAGATTGCGTTCCTGGGAGGGGCTCAGGGAATGATTCACCAAGACCAGATCCGCCTCACCTTCCCGAAGGCTGGCGGCCAGTTCCTCGAGCTTGCCGCGGCCGACAAAGTGCCGGGGGTCGGGTACCCGGCGTACACCCGTGACGCAGCCCACCACGTCAGCCCCGGCCGACGTTGCAAGATCGCTGAATTCATCGAGCTGATCCTGGGGCGGGCGGCTTCGGGAGCCGACTTGGACCAGTATCGCGCGTTCGCCGTGCCCGGGCCGTTCGAACAATCCGTCTCCCCTGGCGCAGACCTAAGCGCGGTCTTCCGCGGGCGCCCGGTCGTCGCTGGCGGGCACGCGCACGGAACGGGACGGCACAACGGTCGAAATGGCGTGCTTGTAGACCATTTGACTGACGCTGTTCTTCAGCAACACCACGAACTGATCGAACGACTCAATCTGACCCTGCAGCTTGATGCCGTTCACGAGATAAATGGACACCGGGATCTTTTCCTTGCGCAAAACGTTGAGAAACGGATCCTGGAGCGACTGCCCTTTGGCCATCAAATTCTCCTGAAAAACAGGGGCTTGTTGTTATTTCCTACGGCGCTCACAAACATGGCCGCGCCGCCAGGCTGCGGCTCGACCGACGGGAGATATTAGCACACCCCCTGCTCAAGTTGCGCTGCATCATGGCCTGAGCCCTCTCGCGCACTGCCGCTCCCGTGCCCGAACGCTTACCGCCCGGAACATGGGGCCTTCGGCATGAATCGACGCCGGGGCACCGTTCCCGTTTAAGGTATAGCTAATATAACGATCACGCCGCCGCGCGGCAATGGAAGCCGGCGGGGCTACCGCACCCGGGATTCCAGCCACCGTTCGACCTCGTCTTTCGCATGCCGGCGCAGACCGGGTTCGTCTGCCCGCAATTCGCGCAGGCCGCGCTCGGACCGAAGCCACGTCAGCTGCCGCTTGGCGAGCTGCCGGGTCGCCACGATGCCCCGGTAACGGGCATCCTCCAGGGACAGTTTTCCATCCAGATGGGCCCAGAGCTGCCGGTAGCCGACGGCGCGCATCGCCGGCAGGTCGGCAGCCAGGTCCGGGCGGGCGTGAAGCCCCGCCACCTCGTTCAAAAAGCCGAGGCTCAGCATCTCGTCGAAGCGCCTCTCGATGCGCTCATGCAGCCACGGGCGGGCGGGCGGCAGCAGCGCGAGGCACAGGTAGTCAGCGACGACCCCTTGCCCTGCCTCCGCCTGGATCTCGGAGATCGGCCGGCCGGCCAGGTGCCAGACTTCCAGCGCCCGCTGAACACGCTGGCGATCCCCCGGCTGGATCGCCGCGGCCGCGGCCGGATCCACCTCTGCCAGCCGGCCGTGCAGCGCGGCCCATCCGGACACCGCAGCCTCCCGGTCGAGGGCGGCACGGTAATCCGGATCGGCGTCGGGCAGCCTGGCAAGACCCTCACGCAGGGCACGGAAGTACAACATCGTGCCGCCCACGAGCAGCGGCAGGCGGCCCTTGTCCCACGCGGCCTGCATGGCGCTGCGGGCATCGGTCACAAAGGCACCGGCGGAATATCCTGCGGCAGGATCCAGAATGTCCACGAGGGCATGGGGGTAGCGGGCCAGAATCCCGGGGTCCGGCTTTGCCGTCCCGATGTCCATGCCCCGGTAGACCAGGGCGGAGTCGACGCTCACGATATCCACCGGAAACGCGTCGGCCAGCGCCAGTGCCAGACCGGTCTTGCCCGTCGCCGTCGGGCCCAACAGGCAAATTGCGGGCCCGTTCGCCACGGCTCACTGCCCGCGGAGAAACAGCCGGTCCAGCTCGTCCAGGCTGAGCTGAGTCCATGTCGGCCGGCCGTGATTGCACTGTCCGCTGCGTTCGGTCGCTTCCATGTCGCGCAACAGCGCATTCATTTCGGGCACGGTCAGCTGCCGGTGGGCGCGGATGGAACCGTGGCAGGCCATGGTGGCAAGCAGCTCGTGTATGCGGCTTTCTATCCGGCGGCTCGCCCCGGTCTCACGGAGGTCGGAGAGCACGTCCCGGACCAGCGATTCACTGTCGCTGCCGGCGAGGGCTGCCGGAACCTCGCGGATCACGATGGCGTCGGGCCCTCGCCGCTGGATGTCGAAACCCAGCTTGCGGAACTCCGACGCATGCTCCTCGGCAAGTTCCGCCTCCCCGGCGGAGACTCGCAGGCTCACCGGAACCAGCAGGGGCTGCCGCTCCAGCCCGCCGGCATCGAACTGGGCCTTCATGCGCTCGTAGGTGATGCGCTCGTGGGCTGCATGTGCATCCACGACAACCAGGCCGGCGGCATTCTGAGCGAGAACGTAGATGCCGCGCAGGTGAGCCAGCGCATAGCCGAGCGGCGGCGAGTCCGCGCCGGGCACCTCCGGACTCTCCGCTGGATCACCGGCGGTCAGACGCGAATAGGTCTCGGCCACGGCCGCGCCGCCGCCCAGCGGCATGGGAGACTGCCGGGGCTGCCAGCCGCCGGCACTTCCGGATGGAGATTCCCCGGGGGGTTCCTTCGGCGCCGGGTGCGCCACGCTCATCGGCGCCGGGGCCGAGGCGCCGGCGCGCGTGCCGGCGAGCGCGCGTTCGACCGCGCTGGTCAAAAAGCCATGCACACTGCGGCCGTCGCGAAATCGGACCTCATGCTTGGTGGGATGCGCGTTGACGTCCACGAGCGCCGGATCCATCTCCAGGAACAGGACGTAGGCCGGATGCCGGCCGTGAAACAGGACGTCCCGGTAGGCCTGCTTGAGGGCATGGGTCACGAGCCGGTCGCGAATCATGCGGCCGTTGATGAAAAAGTACTGCAGGTCTCCCTGGGATCTGGAAAACGTCGGCAGGCCGGCCCATCCCTGGAGGCTCAGATCGGACGCGGCATGCTCGATCAGGAGAGTTTGCTCGGCAAAGGCGGCGCCACAGACCTCGGCGACCCGGCGCAACCTGGCCGCCTCGTCGATCGCCTCCGGAAGATCGAACACGGCCCGCTGGTTACTGACCAGGCGGAATCCCGCCGAGAACCGCGACAGGGCGAGGCGACGGACCAGCCGGTCCACATGACCCAGTTCGGTGCGCTCGGTGCGCATGAATTTTCGCCGCGCCGGTGTGTTGTAGAAAAGATCGCGAACCGTGACCGTTGTGCCAGGGGGGTGGGGCCCGGGTTCCGGGCCCTGACCGGCGCCGCCTTCGAGGTCCATGCGCCAGCCATGTTCATCGGATGGCACCCGCGACTGGATCGACAGGCGCGACACGGACGCGATGCTCGGGAGCGCCTCACCGCGGAAACCCAGGGTGGCGACCCGCTCCAGATCCTCAAGGGAGGCTATCTTACTCGTGGCGTGGCGGGCCACGGCCAGGGGCAGTTCCGTGCCCGCGATGCCCTGGCCGTTGTCGCGGACACGAATCAGCCGCAGGCCGCCCTGGTCGACCTCTACCTCGATCCGCGACGCCCCGGCGTCGAGACTGTTCTCGACGAGTTCCTTGACGACGGATGCCGGCCGCTCGACGACTTCGCCGGCGGCAATCTGGTCGATGAGCTGCGGGGCAAGAGCGCGGATGGGCATGGCGGCGAGCACAGTGGCGGGGCCGCAGAGGATACCCCAGCCCGCGGCCGGGTTCAGGTGCCCGGCGGAGGAATCACCAGGACCTGGCCGATCCGGATGCGGTCATGACGCAAACGGTTCTTCCGGCGCAAATCGCCAAGGCTCACGTTATAGCGGTCGGCGATGCCCGTCAGCGTGTCGCCGCGGGAAATGACGTGCTCTATGGACGCGGTCCGTCCGGAACCGCGATTCTCGGCAAGCCAGGAACCCGGTGGGGCGTTTTCCCGAAAGTATCGGCGCACGCCCGTGAGCACCGCCGTTGCGATCCGCTGCTGGTGCCGATTGGATGTCAGCAGCCGCTCCTCTTCGGGATTCGATATGAACGCCGTCTCGATGAGGATCGAGGGAATATCCGGCGACTTCAGCACGGCAAATCCCGCCTGCTGAACGCTGCGCTTGTGCAGTTTGCCGAGGCTCCCGAGTCCGGACAGGACATGCTCGCCGACCTCCATACTCGCGCCGATCGCTGCGGTCTGGGACAAATCCAGGAGCACCGAGGCCAGGACCTGGTCCTTGTCGTCCAGGCTCACCCCGCCCACCAGGTCGGCGGCGTTCTCGCGTTCTGCAAGCCAGCGCGCCGCCTCATCGGTCGCGCCCTTCGACGACAGCACATAGACCGATGAGCCCCGGGCGGTCGTATTCTTGAAGGCATCGGCATGAATCGAGACAAACAGGTCGGCCCGGTGCTTGCGGGCCTTCTCGATGCGCTGGCGAAGGGTCAGGTAGTAATCGCCGTCGCGGATCATTACCGGTCGCATGCCGGGCTCTTTATTGATGAGCGCCGCCAGCCGCCGCGCAATGTCCAGGGTCACATTCTTTTCACGGGTCCCGCGCCGGCCGAGCGCGCCGGGATCCTGTCCGCCGTGGCCGGCGTCGATGGCAATCACCAGTTCACGGCCGTGCTCCAGGCGATGGGTCACGACAGGAGCCGGCCCGGTCCGGGACTCCAGGTCAATGACCAGCCGGTGGCCGTGACCGTCCCCCGGCGGCATCAGAAAACTCCGGGCGCGGGCCTCCCCGGCGAGGTCCAGAACGACTCGGACGCCACCCTCGGGCCGCTTCGCGCTGCGAATCCGCCGCACCAGCCCGCTGCCGGCCGGTACGTCCGACAGCGCCAGCCTGCTCGGGCCCAGATCAACAACCACCCTGGCGGGCGACTGCAGGGAAAACAGCGAATGGCTGACGGGCTCGGACACGTCCAGCACCACGCGCGTGGCTTTCGGGCCCGCCCAAAGGCGGATCGCGCGTATATCGGGTTCATCCGCCGGCGCCGCGCCAGCGACGGGGGCGCCGAGCATCAGGCACACCAGCACGCCAAGGAAACCGCTGACACCCGCCAGCACCCCCGCTCTCGCCGCCCATTTAAAAATCCCTTTCATTCCAGACGCTTTGATTGTCTTTCTGGAAGTCACGTTAAACCATAACCGGAGCCAAAAGACAAGACTCTTCCCATAAAACAGTGACATAGGGACGAAACTTCAGTGATTTGTGGAGTCAGAGCCCGCGCCCAGCCGCTGGAGGAGAGCCTGACCGCCGGGGGAACCCGGTACGAGGACACCGCGGCGGCCGGATCCCGCGTAGTCCAGGCTTACCGTCAGGTCAGCGGGGGGCAGCGCCGTGCCGGCCCGGTCCGGCCACTCCACGAGCAGGACATGACCCGAGGCAAAATGATCCTCCAGACCCAGATACTCGAGTTCGCCGGGGTCAGCGAGCCGATACAGGTCCAGGTGAACCACGCACAGATCGTCGAATTCGTAGGGCTCCAGCAGCGTATACGTCGGGCTGCGGACGGCGCCGGCGTGACCGAGCTCGCGGAGCATGGCGCGCACCAGGCTGGTCTTGCCGGCGCCGAGCGGCCCTTCCAGCGTCACCAGCAAAGGGCTCGCCTGCCCGCCGGTCAGCGCCTGAGCCAGCCGGGTGCCCAGCCGGCCCGTGGCCGCCTCGTCCGGAAGCTCGACGCGCATGTTCAATCGCCGGCGGCGGGATTGACGACGGACCTGAGCATGCCGATGAGATCCCGCGCCATGAGCCCGCGCTCCGCGTCGGCGGCGGCCCGGTCGCCGGCCAGCGCGTGCACGAGCACGCCGAATGCGGCGGCCTCCGCCAGGCGGCCTGACTGCACGGCCAGTCCGGCGACGATGCCGGTCAGCACGTCTCCCATGCCGGCAGTCGCCATGCCCGGATTCCCTCGATCGCACAGAGACAAGGGACCTTCGCCGTCGCAGACCAGGGTGCCGGCGCCCTTCAGAATGACAACCCCGCCGTAGCGGTCCTGAAGGGCACGAACGGCTCCCGGCCGGTCCGCTTCGACTTCCCCCACCGTCGCGCCCAGCAGGCGGGCGGCTTCACCGGGATGGGGCGTCAGCACCCAGTCGTCTCGTCGAAGCGGATTGTCTGCCAGCAGATTGAGGCCGTCAGCATCCAGTACCAGTGGCCGGCCGGAGGCCAGTGCGCGGGTGAACATCTTCCGGGACCAGTCGGTCTGACCCAGTCCGGGGCCCAGTGCCACCAGTGTCGCGCGTTTCAGCATGGGGTCCAGATCCCCGCCGTTCGACACGCCGCGAGTCATGACCTCCGGGCAGGAGGCAAGCAGTGGCGCAACGTGCTCGGGCACCGTTGCCACGGAAACGAGACCCGCGCCCGAGCGCAATGCCGCTTCGGCCGCCAGCCGTGGCGCGCCGCCCATGCCCTCACCCCCGCCGACCACCAGCGCATGGCCGTAGCGCCCCTTGTGGCCGTCGCGCACACGCTTCGGCAGCACGCGATTGAGCGCGTCCTCACGCAGCCGATGGGCAGCGGGTTCCATGGCGAGCGCCGCCGGGGGAATTGCCAATCCGGCGAAGCGGACCCGGCCGCACAGGGCCGGGCCACGGCCCGTGAGCAATCCGAGCTTCATGCCGACGAACGTCACCGTCAGGTCGGCGCGCACGGCAGCACCCATTTCCGCGCCCGTGTCGGCATTGAGTCCAGACGGCACATCCAGTGCGACGACGGGCCGGCCGGCGTCGTTGACCGCGGCGACGGCGTCCGCCCAGGGCCCGGAAACGGGCCGGTCAAGGCCGGTCCCCAACAGGGCGTCCACAATCAGGTCGCAGCGGTCCGGAACCGAGGCGCCGTCCCAGGCCGCCGCCTCGCCGCCGGCATCCCTGTAGGCCGCCCATGCCGTGTGGGCATCACCGCAAAGCGATTCCGGATCCTTCAGCCAGCGGACCACGGGATGGCGTCCCGCGGCCTGCGCGAGCCGGGCCACCACATAGCCGTCACCGGCATTGTTGCCGGCGCCGCAAACCACGAGCCACCGGCGCGCCGACGGAAACATTTCCGAGGCCAGATGCCAGGCGGCCCGACCCGCCCGGGTCATGAGTTCATACCCCGGAATTCCCTGGTCCTCGATGGCGCGGCGGTCGAATTCCCGGACCTGTTCAGCCCGGAACAATCTTGAGGGAATGGCTTTCATACGCGGATTATACTGGCGCTTCCATCGTGGCCCGTGCCGGAAATCCGCGCCCATGACTCAGAGCCCGCCTTCTGCCCGGAAAGCCGCGATCACGCTCTCGGATCTGCGCTCCTGGGCCCGCGAACTAGGCTTTCAGGACCTGGGTGTCGCCGGCATTGACCTCTCCCGTGACGAAGCGTGGCTGGAGCGCTGGCTGTCCCTCGGCCGGCACGGAGAGATGAAGTGGATGGCGCGCCACGGCCGCAGGAGGTCCCGGCCCGACGCGCTGGTGCCCGGCACCCTGTCTGTCTTGTCGGTGCGAATGGACTACTGGCCAGACGACACGCGGGCGATTTCTCTGCTGGATGCCGGGCGCACGGGCTATGTGTCCCGCTACGCCCTGGGCCGTGACTACCACAAGGTCCTGCGCCGCCGCCTGCAACGGCTTGCGGACCGGATCGCGGCCGCAGTCGGACCCTTCGGCTACCGGGTGTTCGTCGACTCCGGACCGGTCCTCGAAAAGGCGCTGGCCCGCAATGCCGGGCTGGGCTGGATCGGCAAGCACACCAACGTGATCCACCGCGACGCCGGTTCCTGGTTTTTTCTCGGCGAACTGCTGACCGACCTGCCGCTGAACCCGGGCGAACCCGCGAGCGACCACTGCGGGTCGTGCACCGCCTGCCTGGAGGTCTGTCCCACCCGGGCGATCGTCGCCCCCTATGAACTGGATGCCAGACGCTGCATCTCCTATCTCACGATCGAGCACCCGGGAAGCATTCCGGAAGCTCTCCGACCGGCCATCGGCAACCGCATCTACGGCTGCGACGACTGTCAGTTGTTCTGTCCCTGGAACAAGTTCGCCAGGCCCAGCCCCTTGCCTGACTGGTCGCCGCGCAACGGCCTGGATGCGCCGGACCTGGTCACCCTGTTCGCCTGGTCGGAAACGGAGTTTCTGGAGCGTACCGAAGGCTCTCCGATCCGGCGGATCGGCTACGAACGATGGTCCAGAAATATCGCCGTGGCGCTGGGCAATGCACCGCCGGAAGCCGCGGTGACCGCCGCCCTTGCCAGCCGGCGGGACGACCCGTCCGTCGTCGTCCGGGAGCACGTGCGCTGGGCCATGGCTCGCGAGCACGGGGATTTTCCCGTGCCGGGCGGGTGATTTGCGAGTCAATTCACGGAATTACTCGACATAACTCCCCACAGTGCACCCATGGACGGAACGGACTTCGACCACAGGGACACGGTCATTGGCCCCTTTGAGGGAACCGGCGACACCGCCGATGCAGCCTACGCCGGGCTTCGCCTCTTTCGGGATGTGGATCACGTGGCCGTCGGCCACTACCTCAAGCAGACCGGCCGCCGAGATCTCGCGGAAGGCGAGGTGCTGATCTCACCGGATACCAGTAACACCTGCGTCTACGTGGTCCTGTCCGGTTCCCTGAACATTCACCTGGAATCGGTGGAAAACGCGCCCCTGACCACCCTCGGACCGGGCCAGTGCGCGGGCGAAATGTCGCTGATCGAGGAACGGGACCCGTCAGCCTGGGTGGTGGCGGCCCGCGACAGTCACCTGATGGTCATCGATCAACGGGTGCTGTGGCGCCTGATCGACCTGTCACACGCGTTCTCGCGCAACCTCCTGGTCGTGCTGTCCTCGCGGCTGCGCAAGGACAATGACGTCATAGCCGACAGCGTCGGGATCCTGCGGGAGTTCGAACGCCACGCGGTGACCGACGCGCTGACGGACCTGCACAATCGCCACTGGCTGGACGACATGTTCCGCCGGCGCATGCAGCGCTGCGCCCAATCCGGTGAGGACGCCGCGCTCATCATGGCCGACGTGGACCGGTTCAAGGCCTATAACGATCACTACGGGCACATCGCCGGCGACCGAGCCCTGCGGCTCGTCGCCGACCATCTGAAACGCCACTTCCGGCCGACCGACATGCTCGCCCGCTTCGGCGGCGACGAGTTTGCGATTCTCCTGCCCGGCGCCGCCGTCGGTGACGCGGTCACGATCGCGGAACGGGTGGTGGCGGCCGTGGCGGCCAACGAGGGCGAGGAGCCGGTAACGCTGTCGGCCGGCGTTGCCGGCATGAAGGCCGGAGACAGCCTGGAAAGCCTGCTGCGCCGGGCGGACGACGCCCTGTACCGGGCGAAGATTGCCGGCCGCAACCGGGTCTCCTGCTAGGCCGGTCAGCCCCGCCGCGACTGTTCCGGCCGGAGCAACCCCGGCCACGATCCATCAGAAAAAAGCCGGGCTCAAGGCCCGGCTTTTCACGTACCGTTTATCTCCGGCCTCAGGCAGCCTGCACCGGAATCGCGTTGGCCGTGCGGGTGACGTTGTTGTGCTCGTCACAGTAGACCAGTGTCGGCTTGTGCAGACGGGCCGCGTTCTCCGAGAGCGTTCCATAGGCGCAGATGATCACTCGATCTCCCGGCGCCGCCTTGTGCGCAGCCGCACCGTTGACCGAGATGACTTTCGATCCCGATTCCGCCCGGATGGCATAGGTCGTAAACCGCTGGCCATTAGTGACGTTGTAAATCTGGATCTGCTCATACTCCATGATGCCGGACGCCTCCAGCAGATCAGCATCAATTGCACAGGAGCCCTCGTAATCCACCTCCGCGTGGGTCACGCAAGCCCGATGAAGCTTGGCCTTCAGCAGTGTCAGCTGCATGTGGGTCACCTCTTTCCCGATACCGCCGGCCCGACCGCGGGCTCTCCAAGCTCCGGTCGGCTGCCTGAACGACGATCCTGTTGTCCCAGAGAAACAGGATCTTATATTAGGTCGACACGCAAATTATCAATGAGTCTCGCCGCACCGAGCCGGCCCGCGGCCAGGATCACCAGCTGTCGGGATTCCTCGCCGGGCACCGCGAGAGTACCTGCGTCGCGTATCTCGACGTACTCGGGCTCGAACCCGAAGCGGGCCAAATTGTCCATGGCTGCCTGCTGTATTGCAACAATGCGCCCCGCAATTTCTGCCTCGGGGCTGGCCGATACCGCGGCCGCAGCCGCTTCGAGCGTCCGGTGCAGCTCCGGGGCCAACAACCGCTCATCCGCGGTAAGGTATTGATTTCTAGAGCTCATCGCGAGCCCGTCAGCCTCCCGCTGGGTCGGGTGACCGATCACGGTCACGGGAAAACAGAGATCGGCGACCATCCTCCGGATGATGGCGAGTTGCTGATAGTCTTTCTCTCCAAAAATGGCCGAATCCGGCTGCACGATGTTGAAAAGCTTGGCAACGACGGTGGTGACCCCGTCGAAATGCCCCGGCCGCGACCGGCCGCAAAGAATGTCGCTCAGCCCGGTCATCCTCACCCGCGTGGCCGGGTCCGGCCCCGTGGGATACATCTCGGCCACGGCGGGAGCGAACACCACGTCCACCCCGATTCCGGACAGCGCCTCGAGGTCCGCATCCAGCGTACGGGGGTAAGTGTCGAAATCCTCGCCGGGAGCAAACTGCAGCGGATTCACGAAAATGCTGACTACCACCCGCGGGGCCTCCGCGGCGGCCGCGGTCACCAGCGACAGGTGGCCGGCGTGCAGGTTGCCCATGGTCGGCACAAACGCAATCTTCTCGCCCGCCTCCCGCCAGCGATGGCCGGCGGCGCGCAGCGCGTCGCGTGTGCGGGCGACCTCCACGACATCGTCCCCCTTAGCTGAAACAGTGCTCGGGCGCCGGGTAGCTGCCGTCCTTCACGGCTGCCACGTACGCCGAGACCGCATCCAGGGGACTGCCTGTCTCGGCCATGAAGTCCCGGGCAAAACGCGGCTTGCGGCCGGGGGTTACGCCGATAATGTCGTACAGCACGAGGATCTGCCCGTCCACGTCCGGCCCCGCGCCGATGCCGATCACCGGCACTGACAACTCGCTTGTGATCTCGGCCCCCAGCGCCGTCGGCACACATTCCAGGAGCACGATGTCCGCGCCGGCGTTCTGCAGGGTCAGGGCATCGGCCATCATCTCGCGCGCGGCCGACTCCTCCCTGCCCTGAACATGAAAGCCGCCGAGCTTGTGAATCGACTGGGGCGTGAGACCCAGGTGGGCGCAAACCGGGATATCCCGGCTGGCGAGAAATTCCACGGTTCGCACCTGCTCCGCGCCTCCTTCCAGCTTGACCATCTGGGCGCGGCCTTCCTGCATGATCCGGGCAGCGTTTTTCAGTGCCTGTTCGGGCAGCGCATAGCTGACGAAGGGCATATCGGCCACCAGGAACGCCCGGCCCACGCCGGCGGCGACACAACGGGTGTGATAGACCATGTGATCGACAGTGACCGGAACCGTCGTGTCGTGGCCCTGGACCACCATGCCCAGAGAGTCACCCACGAGAATCAGGTCCATGCCGGCGGCGTCCACGAGGGCGCCGAAGCTGGCGTCGTAGGCGGTCAGGCATGCGATCCGCTCCCCCGCCGCCTTCATTTCGATCAGCGTGCTGAGCGTAACCGGCGGGGCGTCCCGTTTTTGCAGGTGGCTGTAGATGCTCATCGATAAGGGCTCATTGAACGTCGTGTCCCTCGCTGCGGTTCAAACCGACTCTTCGCGCGCCCGGCTTCCTCAGGCCAATCCGGCCCGGACTCGCGTTGGCACGACGCGGGAATCGCGGGCGGGGTCGGGAGCATGGCTGAGGCGCCGGAAAACATCAATCGCCGGCCGCGAAGGCTATCGGATTGTAGTAGTGGCGTCCGCCGCGGATCTGACGAATCATGCCAAGCAGCTCCTCATAGTCCCGGTCGTTATTGACCGGATCGATTTCGGCGGCGTTCACGATGAGAAGCGCGGTCGCCTCGTAGCGATGAAAAAACTGCATGTACGCGTAATTGAGCGAGGCCAGGTAGTTCGGCTCGATACCCTGCTCATAGCCGATGCCCCGGCGGCGGACCCGCTCCATGAGAACCTCCACGGGCGCCTGAAGATAAACCACGAGATCCGGGGCCGGCGCGTCCAGCGAGAGCGTCCGATACACCTGGTCATAGAGCGCGTATTCGTCGTCGCCAAGTGTCAGCCGCGCGAAGATCGGGTCCTTTTCGAGCATGAAATCCGAAACCCGGGCCGGGCTGAACAGGTCGCTTTGACGCATTTCCTGGATCTGCCGGGCCCGCTGAAACAGGAAAAACAGCTGGGTCGGAAGCGCGGCCCCTTCGGGATTCTCGTAAAAGCGTTCCAGGAAGGGGTTCGTCTCGGGATTCTCGAGTACGAGCTCCGAATCGAGGCTCTCCGCCAACCGCCGGGCCAGACTGGTCTTGCCGACCCCGATCGGCCCCTCCACCACGATGTACCGCGAACCTTTTTCGCTCACACGCGCCCCTTCGCCAATCGCCCCAGGCCGGAATCGCCGATCGCTTCGGCCAGGTCGGCCACCCGGCCGTGACCGGGAAGCCAGCAGGCCGGCGCGATCTCCGCCAGAGGCACCAGCACGAAGTTTCGCTCATGGGCGCCCGGATGGGGAAGGGTCAGCCGGGGGGTAGCCAGTTCCAGCTGACCCATGGCGATGATGTCGAGATCCAGGGTTCTCGGACCCCAATGCGGTCCACCCCGGGTTCGTCCGTGGGCAGCCTCGATAGCCTCGAGCGCGTCCAGCAGCCGGTCCGGCTCCAGACGGGTCAGCAGACCCGCCACAGCGTTGATGAAATGAGGCTGATCCGCCGGTCCCATGGGCGCCGAAATGTACAGGCGCGAATGGCTGACCAGCCGGCATCCGGGGAGCTGGCCCAGCTCACCGATGGCCTGCTCGACCTGCCGGGACGGATCGGCCAGGTTACTCCCCAGCCCCACGAAGGCCGGTGTCCAGACGTTCACTGGCCGGAGGTTTCGCCGCTGGCCTTTTTCGGCCGGCGCCGCCGGCGTCGGCGCCCCGCCGGCTTGGGCTGGCTCACCGCCTGCTCCCGATCGCCGGGCCCCTGGGCCTGGATGTCCGTCCACCAGCGGGCCAGTTCCGGGTCCGCATCCCCCACCTCGGCGCGTAGCACGAGCAGATCGTAGGCGGCGCGGAAGCGCGGGTGGTCCAGCGCCTTGAGCGCCCGCTTGCCACGGGTCCGGGTCAGACGCGGCTGCATCATCTGGATGTCCTTCATCGGACTGGTGATACGCCGCGGGATCGCCACCGCCGACTGCTGGTCCCGCGCGATCTCGTCACAGGCGGTGCTCAGCGCCTGCATCGGTGTGTCTCCCGCGGCCCGGCGTTCGTCTGCCCGCGCCACGGCCGGGTGCCACAGGAATACACCGAAGAGGAACATCGGCGTCACCGGCTTGCCCTGGGCCACGCGGTCATCCGTGTTCTGCACGCCCCGGCGGACCAGCGCCTCGACGGCCTCGCCATTGGGCCCGTCGATTGCGGCGTCGGTCATCGGGAACAGATAGCGGAACAGACCGTAGTGCCTGAGCAGATCGAAGGAGCGCATGCCGTGGCCGGCCAGAAAGAGCTTAAGACTCTCATCAAAGAGCCGTGCGGGCGGCACGCTTTCCAGCAGGGGAGCCAGCTCGCGGATCGGCGCCTCGGTTTCCGGGCTGATCGCAAAATCCAGCTTGGCCGCAAGACGCACGCCGCGCAGCAGGCGAACCGGATCTTCCCGGTAGCGGTCCTCCGGCTCACCGATGAGGCGCATCAGCTTGAGACCGACATCCTCCACGCCGGTCGTGTAGTCGCATATCGAGAAGTCGGCGATGTTGTAGTAAAGGGCGTTGACCGTGAAGTCCCGTCGCCAGACGTCCTCGTCGATCGTGCCGTAGCGATTATCCCGAAGGATGCGGCCCTCGCCGTCACGCACGAGCTCGCCGGCCTCGTCGTCCATGTCCTCGGCCTCCTGGGCCGCCCGGAAGGTTGCCACCTCGATCACTTCGCGTCCGAAGTAGACATGCGCGAGCCGAAACCGCCGGCCGATCAGCCGGCAGTTGCGAAACAACTTCCGTACATCCTCCGGCCAGGCATCGGTGACCACGTCGAAATCTTTCGGCTCCCGACCGAGCATAAGATCCCGGACGCCGCCTCCTACGAGGAAGGCCTGATAGCCGGCTTCCTTTAGCCGGTACAGGACCTTGAGGCAGTTCCGGGAGATCTGGGACCGGGAGATGCAGTGGTCAGGCCTGGGGACGATCGTCGGGGCGTTGGTGTTGCTTTTCGCCTCCGAATTCAATGCTCCGCATCCAGTTGTGCAAACTCAAGCGGCGCGTATAATACCACGCCCTTCGCGTCTCCATGCCGCGAAATTCAGGCGCAGCGCTCCGTTCGTCTAGGGGTTAGGACACCGGCCTCTCACGCCGGTAACAGGGGTTCGAATCCCCTACGGAGCGCCACTTTCCGCCGGTCACTGCCAGTTCACTTCCAGAAATGCGCGCCGGGCCGCGCTTGCGGAGGGGCCTGGTCACAACGGACCTCCGCAAGCCGGCGACCTTCTCCAGTCACCGGGAACCTACTGCACCTCGCTGGGCGCCACGACAGCAGCGTCGGGCCCTCTGTCCGGGAACCGCTATTGCGCTCGCACTCGGGCGGAAATCGCCAGGGCTTCCGCAGAGCGGGCTTGGCTAGAGCGACCGGCGTTGCGAAACGATTCAACTGCTCCAAGGCCGCCATCTCCCGCCTGGCGCGCAAGCTGCGTTCCCACAAAGCGGCCACGAAAAAGTTGAATACCTAACACCGGCACCGTTGTGCCGAAAGTCTGTTGCAGCGAGCGGGCGCCCGGGCAAGACCAGCGGCCTACGAGGTAACATGAGCACGTACGTGCACTGACGGAATCGGCGGCTGAATTGTCCCGGTCCGACCTGTAGATGACCCGGCGAATCCAACAACAACAGAGCTAAACCCTTTATGTTTGGCATCCACCCGCTCCGTCTGCTGCTGCGCATGGTGCTCTGCATCGGCGCAGCCCTGTTTGTGTTGTGGGCGGTTCTGGCCCTCTGGATTGATGGACCCGTCTCGCGCACGGCTGCCGGGCTCATCATCGGCATTCTGCTGGGGGCCCTGGCCGGGGCTGTCATCTGGATCCGCCCGTTCCGGCGATCTCTGGCAGCCGTTGTCGGCTTGTGTATCGCCGTGGCGGCCTGGTGGCTGACCCTTTCGCCCGCCAACGACCGCAACTGGCAGCCGAATGTGGCGCACCTGCCCACCGCGACCCTGGATGGTTCCCTACTGACCATCAACAATGTCCGCAGTTTCCGTTACGGGGATGACGAAGCAGACGCTCAAGAGCGCTGGATCACCGCCACCTATGACCTCGATGAGCTGGTGGGTTTCGACATCTTCTTCTCTTTCTGGGGACCTCAGGCTTACGGCCACACCATCGCCAGCTGGGAGTTTGCTGATGGTCGCCACCTGGCGGTCTCGATCGAAACCCGCAAGGAGGTGGGCGAGTCCTATTCAGCATTGCGCGGCTTCTTCCGGCAGTTCGAACTCTACTATGTGGTGGCAGAAGAGACAGATGTGGTGGCTCTGCGGACCAATCACCGCGGTGAGCGGGTAGAGCTGCATCGGATTTTCACCCCTGATGAGGGTGATCGGGCCATGCTTCTCGACTATGTTCAAGACATCAACGAGCTGGCCGCGAATCCCCGCTGGTACAACGCGCTGACCCAGAACTGCACCACAACCATCTGGAAACACGCCAAAGCAGTTGGCTCAAGTTTCCCGCTGGACTGGCGGCTGCTGGCCAACGGCTATGTCCTTGAACTGGCCTATCAGCTGGGCACCGTCAACAGCACGGTGAGCCTCGATGAGCTGAGACGGCGCAGCGACATTACCAAGCTCGCCATACAGAACGGCGACAGTGGTGATTTTTCCAGGAATATTCGCCAGGAACTGCTCGAGCGGCCCACAGCCTTTCCGGCCCCACGCCCCTAGCGCCCACATCATGGCGATGACCTCTGTGCGGCTTCCCATCCTTTACTGATTTCGTCGCTGTCCCTGTGCCCAGCTGCCATCTCCCTGCTGGTGTGCGAGTTTCCGCGCCGCCCCGAAGCCGCTTCCAAAAAGTTGAATGCTTAACGAATGCTTAACACCGGCACCGTTACCTCGGCTTCACGAGAGCCGCCTTGCCGGTGCGGCGGCCATCCGCTCCATAGCGGTGCCAGTTGCCGGTCAGGCTCGAACGTTCCCAGTAGCCCGTGCGCTCGCCGCGCTCGTTGACCTCGTCGATACGGGTCTTTGATAAGAGGTTCGGTTTCAGCGCTGCGCGCCGACGTCCATCCGCGGTCCGGACATCAAGCTGTTTTCGTGTATCCGGGCGCCTGTACACGGTCGCATGTTGCTCGCCTCGTGTTCCGACGATGTCGTAGCGATTCTGATCAAGCGGGCTTTGTCGAACGCTCGCGACTGTGCGGCCTTTCGAATCGGCCACGCGGTAGCTGTCTGTCTCCGGCGAGGGATCAGATCGGGCCGCGGTTGCCAACAGGAATACCAGGAGACTGCAAGCTACCATCTTCCCGCCGGAACCTCCGGGCTCGGAGTCAAGATCTTCCTTGCCGGGCTGAACTGCATGGGCGGGCGGACCGGACGGGCAGAAATCTCGCTTTCGAAGCATGGGCGCGCCACCAGAGATAACACATCCCCAGCCTAGACCGCTGGAGTCGGGAAAAAAACCGCCCTGCCGAGCTGACCTGCATGGACCGGCAGACTTCACGGGCAGAAACGTCGCTTTCGAGGCCCGGAATCGCTACCAGGGAAGAGACACGCCCAGCTTGATCAAACCAGCCAGCCCGTACTTTTCGCGATGTCGATTGATCTGCCCGGCTCAACTCTGAACCTTTACGTTACCGCGCACACTGTCCCGGCGTCGTCTATGTTTGGTTGTTCACGAATCCGACGGCTCGCGGCGCTTCGCCAGCGGCCGCCGTCCGGAGTCGGGCCGATGGATCCGGCCACCTGCAATCTGTTGTTGAACCCGACTAACGGAGAACCTCCATGGGCCTTCTTGATTCCCTCATGAAAAATTCCGGCATTCTCGGCAACCTGAGCGAGCTGGCCGGCCAGAGCCCGCAGCTGGCACAGGCCGCACAGAGCCTGTTCAGCGCCAACGATGCCTCGGTGGGCGGCAGCGGCGGCCTCGCCGGCATCCTGGGTGCTCTGCAATCCTCCGGACTGGACGACGTGGTGTCCTCCTGGCTCGGTGGCGGTGACAACAAGGCCATTTCCCCGTCCCAGCTGGAATCGGCCCTCGGCAATGACACCTTGTCGCAGTTCGCCAGCAAGGCGGGGATCGGCGGACAGGAGGCCAGCGCCGTCCTCGCCGGCCTGTTGCCCCAGCTGGTGGATAGCTTGAGCCCGAAAGGCGGCCTGCCGGACGCCGGCAGCCTGGACGGCCTGCTGAAGAAAGCCCTGGGCGCCTGACGCGCCAGATGCCGAACTGTCACCGGGGCGAGCCGAGGGGTTCGCCCCGGGGCACGTTCGGTCTCGAGATCTAGCTTCTGGACTTCGCGAGCAGTTCGCGAGCTCGAGCCTTGTGCTCCGGATCGACGGGCCCGCTCGGCTCGCCGGCCAGGTCGTAGCGAACCGGCGATTCGATCACCGCCTTGTGATAGCCACGGCGATTGGTCAGCCGGGCCAGGTTGCGCTCGATCTGTTTCCAGGGAATGCCGGTCGCTTCCCGGATGGCCTTGTCGATTCTCACCATGAACGGGGGCCTGAGCACGAGCCCACTGGCCTCCAGCGCCGCGCGGAATTCCGCCAGCTCCATCGTGTGGCCCTCGCCTTCCGCCCGTTCCGGCGGCCGCGGCTCAGATGACGGCTCGACGACAGATTCCGACTCTCCGGCCTCGCCGGACGCTTCATGCCCGCCCTTGCGGGGCGTCATCATCCGCTTGCTGGGTTTTTTGAGCTTCAGGGTTCCCATGCACTGGTCCTCGAAGTCCGGGGACAGGGGCTGTTGACCGACACAAGGGTCATTCTGGACAGCACTGCCGTACGGCCACGCGCGGCATTTGGAAAAGGATACGACGATCCAGCGCGTCCCGGAACCGCCAGAGGGGATTTCTCGCTTTTTGCCATCGGCCCTGTCATTACGGGGATCCACCGCGGTAGCACATCAACGACCACCTGGACCCGCGTTTTGCCGGTCGGGTGTTCATGGAACGCCGGGGCCAGGTTTTCTGAGCTGCGGCCGATTCAGTTGTTCAGACGGCGCCGGCAAGTCCGGGCGGATGCGATTGCCGGAGAACTCACTCGGCCGCGGGCGGCAGGCGACGCCCGCGAAAATAGGCGTGCAGGGGCATGACCACACCCAGAACCACATAGATCCAGCCGGCTACCGGGATCCAGTCGTCCGGGGCGGTGAGGGCGATCAGGATCGACACAAGGCCCACTCCGGTGATCAGCGACCAGGCCTGGATCTCGGTGCGAGTCTCAAAAATTTCCCGGTCGTTCAGCTCCAGTGGGGCACGCTTGGAAAATGCGTGACGAAACAGCAGCAGAATCGCCAGGCCGCTAGCAGTCCACCCGGCGCTGTACACGGCAAACAGGGTCCGGACCTCGGCGTAGGTCTCGGCACGGAAACGCGACGGCACCCAGTCGCCGGTCAGCGCGCTCAGGGCCTCGGTCAGGAGCACCTTGAGCGGATAGACGTACACCATGATGGTGAACACCAGCGTCAGCGTGAGAAACGTGCTCCAGCTGTCATCCAGGCCATAGCGCTGGCTCCAGGTTCGATGCCCCAGCCAGAACATCACCACGATGCCGAAACAGGCCGCGAATACCGGCACCGTGCGCAGCGCCGCGCTGAGCTCATCGAAGCTGACGGGGATCTCGTCGATGGAGATAACGAGCAGCGTCAGAGCAAACGCGAACGCGGCGTCCGCGAAGGTCTCCAGGCGGCTCATTTCCGCGCCACGCAGGCGAAACCCGCTCTTTACGGGCAGCTCCCGCCGCCCTGCCCTCGCCCCGGAGGCGCCACCCGGGTCGCCTCCGGGCTCAGGTTCCACGCCTGGGGACGGCGTACTCAATATTCCCGTCCCGGTCGCGAATCAGTTCCCGGGCTTGACAACCACCATGTTGGCAACATCCTCGACACCTTTGACCCCGCGCGCGACCTCTCCCGCCCGGACCTTCTCTTCCTTGCTTTCGGTGAACCCGCTAAGGAGCACGACGTTGCGCCGGACCTCCACGCTGACTTCCCGCGCGTCGGCCACCTCGTCACCGATGAGCGCGGCCTTGACCTTGGTTTCGATGGTCTGGTCATCGAGGACCTGGCCGGCGGAACGATCTGGCGCTGAGACGACGAGTCCGTTGGTCACCTGCTTCACGCCTTCCACCGACTCGGCCACCTGCTCGGCAGCGGCCCTTTCCGCATCGCTCTCCACGAAACCCGCCAGAATGACGTTGCCCTGGTAGGTCTCCAGGTTGATCGACCGGGCCTTGACCGCATCGCTCTCCGCCAGTGCCGCCTTGACCGACGCCTGCACGGTGGAATCGTCCAGCGCCTCTCCGGCGGATCGTTCCGCGAACACATACGGTGCAGCGAACATCAGGCTCACAGCCACTGCGAGACCGGCCACAAGGGAAGCAATTCGATTCGCCATGAAGACTCTCCTGCAAAAAATCCTGCGCCCAGCGCGGGCGCCCCGTGTTCCGCCCAGAAGCTTAGCCGGGTGCACGCGGAATGCCATGCGGGCCGTTCGATCAGGAACCGGAGTTTCGTTCCAGGCCCTCGATGACCTCCGTCGGGATCGTCTCCTCGCAAGACCAGCTCCGGCGCGCCGGGTTGCGCCATGAATCATGGTAAGGCACCGCGAGGCCCGCCTGGAGCAGGGCCTGCGCCAGGTCCTCCCCCTCGACCTCTATGCGGCCCACCCACGAACGGGTATCCCGCCCCCGACGCACATCCCGGGCCTTCAGACGCCTGCCCTTGATAAAGCCCTCCACGAACGCCTTGGCCTCGTAGCCGAGCGGTTTCTCGCACTCCTGGTCGGTGTAGATCGCCGGCGTATGCACATTGGACAGGCGAAACCGTGTCGCGCCGCGCCCGGCGGGCCCTTCCAGAAATCGAATATCGTATCGATACCCTTCGATCACCCGGGTTATCTCCATGCGAAACGGGCCCTCGCGAACCGGCTCCCGATAGCCTTCGGTCGCGAGCACCCCGGTGAACGCGAGCAAGCCCGCACACCATCCGCCAAGACCCTTCACTAGCGTCCGCACCGATCCCTCTCCTCCAGTTCCTCTCCACGACCGGACGCCGCGGGGGGCAGCCCGTATCCTACCGGCCATCCCGCCGACTGGCCTGACTGGAGTCTCTCCGCCCGGAGCGAAGGAACCGTCGGGCTGTTCCAGGGCGGCGCATTCAGCAGCACGCGTTCACCAGGTCGGAGCTGCCGGTGCGCTAGGATGGGTCTGCTCCTTTCCCGGCGCACTTGCTTTGTTCGGAGAGTCCCCATGGCCGCCTCGTCCCGCATCGCCCTGGTTGCCGGCGCCACCGGTCTCGTCGGCGGTCACCTGTTGCAGGCCTTGCTGCAGCGTTCCGAATTCGGCAAAGTCATCGCCGTCACCCGGCGAACGACGGCGGTGACCCATCCGCACCTTACCGAGATTCTTGCGGACTTCGAACAACTCGAAGCCAGCCTCACCGAGGGCCTGGCCGGACGGCAGGTCGACTGCGCCTATTGCTGCCTTGGGACGACCCGGGCCAAGGCCGGCTCGCCAGCGGCGTTCAGGCGCGTCGATCTCGATCATGTTGCCGCCTTCGCCGGGAGCGCGAAGCGGGCGGGAACCGCGGTCTTCGCCCTGAACTCATCCGTCGGCGCTGACCCGGAGTCGGGCAATCTGTACCTCCGAACAAAGGGCGAAGCGGAAGCCGCCTGCCGGGCCGTGGGTTTCGAATCGCTGCTGATTTTTCGTCCGGGTCTGCTGCGCGGGCAGCGCGAGGAATTCCGGCTGGCCGAACGCCTCGGCGTACTCGCCGCGCCGCTCACCGACCGGCTCATGCTCGGGCCCCTGGCCCGCTATCGGAGCACGTCGGCGCGGGATCTTGCCGCGGTGATGTACGCGGCCAGTATCAACGCACAGCCGGGAGAAACCGTATTCGAGGGTCGCGATCTTGCGCCTGGCGGGGGCAGCGACTAAGCGCTCCCGAATGGCGCCGGAGACACCCGTGAACTAGTTTTTCTCTATGTGCACCGGCTCGGGACCGGCGGCAATCGCCGAACGGGGACAGTCGTTGACCCGGTGCCGATCCCTGACGTACCCGGGAGGAGCTGACCCATGTCCAGGCCAACTGTTCGGGTAGAGAACGGCGCCGTCTCGCCCGCGCCGCGTGGCGCAACTTCGCACCGCGGCCGCGGTGACACCGGGTACACCCGGCTGTTGTTCCGAGTCGACGTCCCGGGACCCGTGCGCCGCAAGCCCGGAGCGCCGGTCGAGGCGCTCGAGGATCTGCTGGGCAAGGCATTCAGGGACCTTCGGTGCCGCTGGCCCGGCGTGGCCTTCGGCTTTGCCTTTGCGGTATCCGCCGAGAAGGTCAACGCGGCCAGTCCCCGTTCGACGTTCGACGACACCCGCAACCGGTATTTCTATGCCTGGGTGCCGTTCGACACCTCGCTTGCCGGGTTCGTGCCGGACCTGGCGGTCCTTGCAGGCGTCGATTCGGCGAGCGTATCCGCGGACCCGCCGGTTACCGTCTGGGAACCGCTGGCGGACCTGGATCCGGACGACGCCGCCGCGGAGTTCGACGCCTTCAGCCAGGCCTGGGCGGGGCCGGCGGGCATCAACGCCGTGAAGGCCTGGGCCTACGCGGGCGCCCGGGGCGAGGACATGACGATTGCCGACCTGGAACAGGGCTGGACCCTGGATCACATCGATCTCTACGACACCGGCAATCCCGACCGGATCCGCCGGGTATTCGGTCTGAACCAGGCCTACATGGGTCACGGTACGGCGGTCCTCGGCATCCTCGCGGCCAGGGAGGACGGCAAGGGCTGCACGGGTGCGGTGCCCGCGGCCCGGATCCGCTGTTATTCCCTCATCGAGGACTCCGGCTGGGACCTGCCCCTGCAGTGGGCCATCGATGCGGCGGTCTGGGGAGTCGATCCGCTGATCGCGCTCCGCGGCGAAGCCCCGGGCACGGGTGACGGACCTACCGCGGCCGGCGTCCATCCGCTGGAAAAAGGCGACATCCTGCTGATCGAAGACCAGGGAAGTCTGCCGGCCCTGGACGTAACCGGCGTTCCCGCCGAAGTGCAGCTGCCGGTCTTCATTGCGATTCAGGACGCGACCAGCCGCGAGATTACCGTGATCGAGCCGGCGGGTAACGGGAGCGTGGATCTCGATGACCTGGCCGGTCAGCCCGGAGTGGCGGGACTCGGAAGCGGAGCCGAGGACAGCGGCGCGATAGTCGTTGGCGCAAGCACCGCCGGCGGGTTCCGCGAGCGCCTGGACTCGTCGTGCTTTGGCGGCCGCGTCGACTGCCATGCCTGGGGTGAGGGCGTGTTTACGACCGGCGACGGCTGGGAGGGCAACGACCGGTTCTGCTACACACTGTTCGGCGGCACATCGGCGGCCGCCGCACAGGTGGCCGCCGCCGCGGCTGCCGTGCAGGGGGCCCACCGGCTGTTCAATGGCGCGACGCTGAATCCCGCGGACCTGCGTCAGGCCTTGAAGGACGCCGGTCAGCGTTCCCTCAATCCGGCCAACGACCGCATCGGCGTCATGCCCGACACCTACGGCACGATCCGGGCCTTCGCCGGCGAACCGCCGGGCACTACGCCCGCCTATCCGGATCCCGCGGACAACGATTTGTCGGACGTTGTCCTGTGCGGCGTCGCATACGACGAATTCGACGCACCGGCACCGGCCCTGGCCCCGGTATTCTTCGTGCTCGGACTGCTCGCCGGCATCGTCCTCATGCTCATATAGCAGGGCCTGTTTCGACCGGGGCACCGGTCGAGACCGACACCTCCGGTCGACGCTATCCGGTACTCCGGATCACGAGCATCAGCACAATGCCCGCAAGCAGGCCCAGCACGAACCAGATGGCCTGCATGCGCGTCTGCACGGACTCCCAGCCCGACGGCGGTGGTTTTCTGGGCCGGTCTCCCGGCGGCGGTTTTCTTGGTCTGTCTCCCATCGGCTCCACCTCCCTTGGGTGTTGCGGTTGCCGGCGCTAGCTGGCCGGCGCTCCGGTCAGGGCCCGGAAGCGGTCCGAAGACCACAGGCCCTCCCAGCGCGGATCTGCCACCAGGTACTCCGGGTTATAGCCAAGCGATACGGCCTGTTCCAGCGCATCGATAGCGGGATCGGTGTCGTTACTGCGGGCCAGAACGAGGGCGCGCGCGGCATGGCCATCCGGAGCGCGCGGCGCCAGTTCGATCGCCCGGTCGGCGCTCCTCAGGGCCTCGGGCAAGCGGCCTGCCTGGGAAAGGTACCGGGCCAGATCTGCGTGCACCATGGCGTCGGCCGGTGTCTGGACCGCCGCCTGTCCGGCCAGGTCGATGGCCCGAAGCAGACTGTCCCGGGCCAGGGCTTCCTCCCCGGGGACAAACGCAGCCGCCTCGGCCAGTTCCCCCCATGTCCAGTAGGCATCCGGGGCCAGCCGGGCCGCCTCTCTGAAGGCATCGACGGCATCGGCCATGCGCTCGCCGAAATAGATCTCGCCGAGATTGGCCCACGCGAAAACCGTGGGCTCGATCTCCAGGGAGCGCCGAAACGCCGCTTCGGCCTCCGCGTCGTTGCCGGTATCCAGCAGGCCCGCGCCAAGCGAGGTCCAGGCATCGGCGCTGTCCCCCTTGAGTTCGACCACCTTGCGGTAGTACGGCAGGGCCTCCCGGCCCCGCCCCACGTTCACGAGAAAATGCCCCATGGCCGTGTAGCTGCCCCAGTAGGACGGGTCGATCGCGATAGCCGCGCTGTAGGCCTCGTAAGCCTCATCGGGCCGGTTGCGGGCGTACAGCACGTCGCCGAGACCGTACCGGGCCTCGATCAGATTCGGAAACGACGCCAGCGCCAGCCGGTACTCGTCCTCGGCCGCCGCCAGCCGTCCGGTCAGCCGATACAGCGCGCCCCGTGCCGCATGGGTCTCCGCAAAATCCGGATCCAGCGCCGTGGCCTCGGCACAGGCATTCTCCGCCCGGGTCAGCAGCGCGCCCGTTCGGTTGCGCCGGTAGCGGTGTACGGCCAGGTCGCATTCGGCCGCGCGCGCCGGCCCGTAGCCGGGGTCCAGCTCGACGCTCTGGGTCAGGAGACGTTCGGCCGTATCCAGGGCATCAGGAGTCTTCGGTTCCCGAAGAAGCTGGCGTGCCTGAAGATAGAGGTCATAGGCACCCAGCCCCGTGACCGGGGCCGGGTCCGTGGCGGGCCCTGTCAGGACCACGCCGAGGGCGGCCAGTACCTCCCGGGCGACGTCCTGGCTCACCTGGGAGACGGCGGGTCCGGTCGCAGTAAAGGTCTCCGCCCAGAGCGACAAACCCTCGCGCCCGTCGGCCAGGCTGACCGCGAGGGTGATTTCGTCGCCCTCGCGCGTGACGGTGCCTTCCAGCACCGCCCCAACACCGAGTCGGCCGGCGATGGCGGGGACGTCACCGCCCTGGGCCGCGTGGTAGCGGGCCGAGCGCCATGAAGCCACGCGAAGCGCGTCGTGGTGCATCAGCCGATTGGTCAGTTCTTCCGCCAGTCCCTCCGCCAGTCCGGCCCCCCCGTCGGGATTGCGCGGGCCGGCAAAAGGCAATACCGCCACGGTCGGTTCGGACCCAACAACGGCGACCGGCACCCGTGCGGCGGCTTCGGAGGCTTCGCGGGGTACGGCCGAACGTTCGTGGAACAACCAGCCCGCGGCTCCCGAAATCACGAGGCCGGCCAGACCCAGGGACACGGCGACGCCGCGATTGCGGCTCTCCGACGGTGCGGGGGAGGATGTCGCCCAGCCCAGAACCAGCGCCAGCGGGAACCCCAGGGCCAGCACGGCCACGACGAACGTCAGCGTCCAGTCCGGCAGCCCGAGAGCCGGAAACACGGTCTCGGCGACCTGCACGAGCAGCCAGGCCAGAGCGCCATAGACGGCAGCCACCCGAAGGATATGCCCCCGAGACGCGCGAGCCGGCCCGGGAGCGGCTTGCGCCGGCGGCGAGGCCGGATCGGGCCCGGATTGTGCATCGCCGGCGGCCGCGGGCCGTGGAGTCACCAGGAGCCGGTAGCCCCGTTTCGGGAGTGTTTGCACGAAGCGCGGCTCGTGGGCATCGTCGGCGAGCGCCTGGCGCAGGTCCGATACACAGCGCGTAAGCGGCTGCATGCTCGGATAGCCCGGCCGCCAGACGTCGTGCAGCAGCGTTTCCCTGGACACCACCTCGCCGGGCTCCCGGGCGAGACGCAGCAGCACCTCCATGGCCTTGGGTTGCACATGGCGGGTTCCCCGGGGCCCTTCGATTTCGCCCAGCAGCGGGCGCACCTGGAAGTCTCCCAGGGCAAAACCGTTGAGCAGTTGCTCCTGCATACGGGTCCCCGTTGCAATGGGCAAAGTATAGCGGCCGCTGGCCGCATCAAGCCGAACCCGCACGCCGCGGCGCCGCGGCGACCACCGGGCAATGCTCGAGGGGCACCGGGTAGTCCGCCAGCTCCACCGTCGGCTGGAACTGTCCGGCCAGCTCGTCGACGAGACGTCGCCATGCCTCGGGGCTATCGGGAATCGGACCCTCCGCTTCCGCTGCCCAGACCTGGTCGCCTGTACGCGTATCGCTCAGACGGACAATGACGCGGACACGACCGCCCACGACGTTGACCAGCCCGTTGAGGGCCAGGTCCGCCGGCGCTCCGGCGGAGCGCACCCGCATGCCGGGGACCGCTGCGAGCCGCAGTCTGACCTCTTCGGTCAGGCTGTGGGACAAGGCCCTCGCCGTCACGATCCGGCCGGCGGCGTCGAAGGGCTCGACGACAACGGCCGCCGGCGCCGGTCCCGATCCCGCGGCTTCGGGGCCGAGCCAGGCGGCGCCACCGGAGGAAACGAGATTGGCGGTCAGCACCACCGTGCAGAGCACGAGCAGCAGCGCGCGCGAAGCCAGCGTTCCGACAAAGCGGAACGGGCTGACGATCGGCCTCTCCCGGGGTGCCCTGCGCACGCGGCCGGCATCGATATCGAATGCCCAGGCCAGCGCCACACTGACCGGGAACCCCAGGGCCAGCGTGACGACCACAAAGGTGATGGCCCAGTCCGGAACGAGCACGATCGGGAAGACGGTAGCGGATACCTCCGTGGCGACCCACGCGAAAATCACGTAGGCCAGGGCCACCCGGACCACCCGGCGGCGGCGAAGCTCCGCCCAGAGACCGGGCGCGGACCCGCGAGAGGCAGGGCCAGGCCCGACCGTATTGCCGTCCGGGCCCGGCGGCTCGTCAGCGGGCAAGGCGGACACCGGCGCGAGCAGCCGGTAGCCCCGCTTCGGCAGGGTCTGGATGATGGCCGGCGCGTGGGCCTGGTCCCGAAGCGCGTGACGGATTTCGCTGATGACATGGGTCAGGGCATGGTCACCCACCGGCTCACGGGACCAGATCTCGGCCAGCAGGGTTTCCCGGCTGACGAGCAGCCCGGGACGCTCCGCCAGGAACACCAGGACACGCATCGCCCGGGGATGCAGGCGCACCGGGCCATGCGGCCCGAAAATCTCACCGGTCCGAGGCTCGACCCGGAAGGGGCCGATCCGGAAGACACTGGGCAGTGGCTGGCGCATGGGAATTCCTCGTTTCGGACCTGGTGAGCCGACCCTAGGCGCCCACGGGAGAGGTATCAACGCAACTCCATGACAAATAACAAAAAAATTAGACAAACGTAGAGATACGAAGGTTTTGCGAAGGTCTTTGAGACGAATCCGTATGACATAACGAGCGCGTTGCTCGGCCCGGATCGGCCCGATGGTATGATGTAGGAAACTCTTCGTAGGTGAACGCGTTGGTGCTTGCCCGCCCCCTCCTCCTCGGCATTCTGGCCGTCCTGGCTACCCCGGCCTTGGCCGAGCGGCAGGAACTCGCTCGCAGTGTGGCGATGAAGCAGGCCGCCGGTCCGGACGTCCAGCGGGCCCTCTCCACGCTGGACGGGCTGGAAAGGCTGGCGGACCCGAAAGCTCTCGCGGAGGTTGCCGGGAAGATGGCTGCAGACCCGGCCATGACGCCGGCTGGCCGGGATCGGCTCCTGACCGATGCCGCACGCCGGCTGGGATCCATGCCCGACAGCGCCGCTTCGCGGCAATTCCTGGAAGGTCTGGCTATCCGCAAGAGCGAAGTCTGGATACCGGTCGAGGAAACTGGTGGCCTGGTTCATATCCCCCTCTACGATGCCGGCGCCCAGGCGCGCCATACCCTCAAGACCCTCGACATTCGCGCGGTCGCCCGGGATCTCACGCCGCGGGCGGCGCGCGGCGAGGCGGGCCTGGCCGTCGAGGCCCGTGCAGCGGCGCCCGGATCGGTGTTCAGGCAAGGGCTGAAGCAGGCGTTGCTCGACGCCAGGGCAACGGCGGCGGGGAGCGCCGGACCCGCGTCGATTTCCCATAGTCTGGCGGCGCTGCTCCCGCAGGACCCTTCCCTGGGCACGCTGGCGCTGACGGCCCGGGACCCGGCTGACCGGGATGTCCTGGCTGGCGTGCTCGATCTGGGGGACACCGCAAGCGGGCTTGCGGCCCTCCCGCTGACGCGATCGCTGCCGTCCCCGGAGGCCCGCCCGCTTCTGGAGATTGCGGCCCGCCGCGGCGACATCGCATCCGCTGCGGTCCTGGAAGCGGGACGTCGCTGGCCGGAGGATCCCGACACGGGCCGGTGGCTGGAAACCCTGCTCGGCGACCCCGGCGTCGGTGCCAGTGCCGCATCCGCGCTGGCCCGCTACGGTGACGAGGCACTCGTCACCCGCCTGGCCGACCGGCTGCGTGGCGAAGCCGACGAACGGACCGCCCGCCACCTGGTGCTCTATCTTCGGCTCGCCGACTCGGCGCAAGCCCGCGAAGCCATAAACAGGCTCAGGGAGGACCCGGCGGTGTCCGCCGCGGTCCGTGGAGAACTCCGTTGATTCGGTCGTTCGCGCGCACGCTGATACTGCTGCTGGTCGCCGATGCCGTCAGCGCCGCATGCCAGTTCGACAGCCGGGGGACAATCACCAATCCGTCAGATCCCAGCTGCCGGGACGCCATGTTCACCTACACCGAGAATGACAACACCGGCTCCCGGGTCGCCATCGGGTATCCCGTCCCCGTGCCGGTGGACTCTCTCACTCCGGTGACCGGTTTCCGCACCTTCGAAAGCCTGCATGCGCGACACCAGGCGCTGGACGCGGAATTCGACTACGTCACCGGCACCATCGTCGGTCAAACCGTGTCCGGCCGGGATATCTGGGCCTATGTCATCGGCGACCCCGACCGCACGACCGTCAACGGCCGTCCGGAACCCGCGGTCATGCTCAACGGCGGCATCCACGCGCGCGAGTGGCAGAGCCCCGAAGCCGTGACCGCCGTATTCGAGCGGCTCGTGGAAATGGCGGGCGACGGCGGGGTGGGCAGCTGGCTCATCGACAATATGACCGTCGTGATTCTGCCGGTGCAGAATGTCGATGGCCTCATGTCCACCCAGCGTTATCCCGACCGTGTAAGCGCCTCCGTCGAGCAGCCCCGGGAAGGCCGGATGCGGCGCAAGAACCTGGCCAGCCCCTCGGCGCCCGGCAGTGCCATTGATCAGGACCTGGACACGACCGAAGACAATTTCTACGGCGTGGACCTGAATCGGAACAATGCCCGCGGGTTCGGCATGAACGGCGGCTCGGTTCCGAACCCGGTCAGTCTCGTAAACCGGGGTTCGGCCGCGGCCTCGGAGCCCGAGACACAGGCCCTGCTGGCTGCGGCGGCGCTGGGCCCGGAGAGCCGACTGCGTTTTTACGTGGACGCCCATTCCTTTACCCAGATTTTCCTTGCGCCGATGACCGGCAACCAGCGCCGCGACGCCATTACCACGAACCTCGCCACGCGTATGCGAGCGGCCCTGAACAACAAGTACTTCTGGGGCCCCGCCGAGCCAGGAAGGGGCGGGATCGGTACGACGGCCGACTATTTCGCCTACACCTTCCAGATTCCGAGCTGGACCCTCGAGCTCGAGCCTCGCAACGGCGGTGTGGCCTACGGCGGCACCGGCGTAAGCCACAGCGGATTCATCCTGCCTGCCAGCGAAGTCCCCCGCATGCAGGCCGAAATCGTCACCATGACGCTGCCGGGTTACTACCTGATGGGCGGAGCCGCCGCCGTGGCCGCCGCGGAGATCCGGAACCTGGACACCGATGAGGTCGTCTACCGCGGCGACCAGGCGCCCGGGCCCGCGGGGGCGGACCTCCGGGTCGGCATCAATCGGGCCCTGGTCCCCGGCGACAGGTACCGGCTGTGGCTGGCGTTCGACAAGCCCATGCGCTGGCTGGGCAATGCCGGGAGCGTGGTGAGCTACCCGGGACAGCCCGGGGCCCTCGCGCCGGCGCTGACGCTCGAGGTGCCCGGCCTCGGAGCACTGGATCTCGATGCGGGCCCCGATGCCTGGCTCACCGCCGCCGGAGGCGCGCCCGACGGGTACCATCGATACACCGCGGATGCGGTCGGCGTGGATTTCACGGTTCCCGGGAACTGGGCACCCGCGAGCCCGGCGGCGGCGGTGCTTTCGGTGTCGACCGCGGATATGACCGGACAGAAGCTGGATGCCGATCCCGCGACCTCCGTCGACTGGGCCGGCGGCCACTGGAGCGGTCTCGAATCGGAACCCGGTGTCGCCGGAGACGACGGCGGACCGGACTGCAGCTTCAAGCCCTTTGTCGCCACCGATGCCGATGCGGCCGCGCCGGCGGAGGTTGCCTGCGCCGCTTTCTCCACCGAGCCGCTCCCGCCCGCCGGCGGCGGGGGCAGCGGCGGAGGCGGAGGCGGCGGCCTCGGCGGTCTCGGACTGCTCGGCCTGTCGATCTATGCCTGGCGCCGCCGCCGCGGCTGAAGTACCGTCCCCGGTTCCCGCGGTTGAGCTCCGCGCCCCGGATCTCCAGCCATGACGGCGGAACTGATGCCCGCTTCGTTGTTCCGGCGCCTCGGCGCTGCCTTGTACGACGCCCTGACCCTGATCGCGTTGTTCATGTTTTTTTCCGCGGCGGTCATGCCGCTGACCGGCGGAGAAGCCGTCGAACCGGGCAACCCGTGGTTTCGACTGGGTCTGCTGGGCGTCGCGATGATCTTTTTCTGCGGCTTCTGGCTGCGCGCGGGCCAGACTCTGGGCATGCGGGCCTGGCGTCTCGTGGTCCGCCGCAAGGACGGCCGGTCGCTGACCCCCAGGGATGCGGTGCTGCGGTTTTTCTGTGCGCTCGTTTCGTGGGGCGCGGCGGGCCTCGGTGTGCTGTGGATGATCGTCGATCGCCAGGGTCTGACCTGGCACGACCGCTGGTCTTCCACGCGGGTTTGGACAGAACGCGCGCCGGTCAGCGGGTCCGGCTGATACCTATGAGCGCCACGAGCGTCAGGGCCGCCATGGGCAGCCAGGCGGTCAGAACCGGCGACAGCTCGTAGATTTCCCCTCCCGACGCCAGCATGCCGTTGACCAGAAAGTAGCCGATGCCGATGAGAAAACCGACGACGAAGCGGCCGCTGTTTCCGCCGGTACGCAGTGGCCCGAATACGAAGGGCACGGCGAGCAGGGCCATGGCGACGGCAGCCGCCGAGCTCGCATAACGCGCCCACATCACCTGCTCGTAGCGCACTGCGTCCAGGCCGTTGTCCTTCAGATACCGCACGTACTCCATGAGGGACTCGGTGGACAGGCTGTCCGGTTCGACGAGGGACAACTCCAGCACCTCCCGGTCGACATCGGTATCGATCAGGGTCCGGTCCAGTTCCTCCACCTCCAGCCCGTCCGGCCGGAAGCGGGTCACACTGACGTCGTCCAGCTGCCAGCGGTCGGCCTCCACGACCGTGGCGACCCGGGAGCGGGACACGGAGGCCAACCGGCCGTCGCCGTCGAGCTCGTAGACGTAGACCCCGCCAAAACGATTGGGACCCTCCACCTGCAGGATGTTGAGCAGCTGGTCGCCGTCCCGCATCCAGGACCCGGAAAGACCGCTAACCGCCCCGCCCCGCCCCGTCATGCGGGCGGTGTAGTCCTGGGCCAGGCGGTCGGCGGGAGGTGCGACAAACTCGCCCAGCGCCAGGGTGATGGTGGCCAGGACCATGCCGGTGATGGCCACGCCCCGGGCGACCCGCCAGATGCTCACACCGGCGGCACGGATGGCCACCAGCTCGGAGTTGTTCGCCAGTGCTCCCAGGCCCAGCAGAGACCCGAGCAGGGCGGCGATGGGAAGCATGTCGAACGCCTGGCGGGGCCACTGGAGCAACAGCACCAGCATGGCGCTGAACAGCGTGAAATCGCCCTCGCCCACATACTTCAGCTGGGCGGTGAAATTGACGAACCCGCTCAGTGCCAGAAGGATCAGCATCACGAGACCCGTCGTCCCCATGACGGTCCGGAAGACATAGCGGTCAAAAATGCTCATGTGGCCGCGCGGACCCGGAAGGCCCCGTAATGGGCCTTGACCAGGATCAGGGCCACCGCCGCCATCAGCAGGTGCACCCACCAGAATCCCAGCCAGGCCGGCAGGTACCCGCGCTCGATGGCCAGCCGGGCCACCCAGATCAGGTTGGTGTACATGAAGTAGGCAAGTATCCCCAGCGCGAGACGCCCGTACCGCCCCTCGCGCGGATTGCTGCGGCTCAGCGGCACCGCCAGCAAAGTCAGGACGATGATCGAGACCGGGCCGGAGATCCGCCAGTGCAGCTCCGCCTTGTAGTCGGGATTGCCTGACTCCATGAGTTCGCGGGTCGGCGCACGCTCCTGGGGATCGTTGCCCATATCCAGTTCCGGGGTCGGAACCGGCACACCGTGCTCCCGGAATCTCGCAATTCTGAATCCCGTGGTCCCCGGCACGCCGGCGTAGCGGACGCCGTCCTTGAGGATCAGGAGATTGTCGCTACCGTTCTGCCGCAACTCGCCGCGGGCGGCCGTGGCGACTTCCACGACGTCGTCCTCGCGATGCTGGATGAATACTCCGGTCACCTCGTCACCTTCGCCCCGGCCCTGGGTATGGACCACCAGCCGGCCCTGGGACGCGGTCCGGAAGCCGCCCGGTTCCAGCGCGGAAAGCTGCATTTGCCGGCGCCCCTCGGCCTTGACCCGCTCCGCTTCCCCCGCAGCCCAGGGCAGCAGATCGAAGGACAGCCAGGCCAGAAGGACCGCTACCGGCAGCGCGGTCAACATCAACGGGCGGTAGAGATGGCGCATGCCAAAGCCGGTGGCGGACAGGGCCGCCATCTCGTTGTCCCGATACATTCGCCCCAGCGCCAGCATGGCGGAGATAAAGAACGCCGCGGGGATCAGTATTCCCAGGTAGCCCAGCGTGGTGAGGCCCATGAACTCCAGCACCGCGTCCTTTGGCAGACGATCGCTGGCCGCCCGGCCCAGAACCCGGGCAAGCTGGTTGCCGACGAGAATCAAAACCAGAATGCCGGTGACGCCGAAGGCGGTTTTCAGCACTTCGAGGATGATGTAGCGGTCAATAATCCTCGTCATATCCGGTAGATGGCTTCGTCGGGCGCGGGGGTTTGCATTAGACTACGTGGGTCGCGAGGTGACGAGGGATCGATCCAGCGGCCCGTAACTCCGGTTGCGGAAGGTTTTGCGCGGCCAGCCTCATGGCTGAGGCCGGCATTGGGTTGGGCAGATAATAATGGAGCCCGGAGGGGGATCAATGGAATATTTTGCACGGAGCGGACAAAAGACTCCGGGGCGCACAGCTTGTGCCGTCGTCGGTGTATTCGAAGACGATGGTCTTACGGTGTCCGGCAAGGCAGTGGATCGTGCCGCGGACGGAATGCTCGCCGCGATTCTCAAGGCCGGAGATTTCAGCGGCAAGGCGGGCCAGACAGCCCTGCTGCCGCAGACACCCATCAAAGGCTGTTCGCGCATTCTCCTGGTGGGCCTGGGCAAGGCAGACGGCTTTGACACGGCCCGGTATCGAGCCGCCGCCGGCGCTGCCGCGAAGGCGCTGGCCGGCGCGGGCGCCGGAGACTGCCTTTGGCTCCCGGCTGGCGATGAACTCGCCGGGCTATCGGTCTACGCCGCGGCCCGCCACGCAAGCGAAGCGATGGAAGAGGCGGCCTATCGCTTCGACGAACAGAAATCCTCCAAGCCCAAGCCGGGAAAGCTGAAGCGGGTCGGATTTCCGGTCAGCGGACGGGGCGCGAAGGCGGAGGCAGAGCGCGGCATTGCCGACGGCACCGGCATAGCCGAGGGCCAGGCCCTTGCCCGCACACTGGCAAACCGACCGCCCAATGTCTGCACACCGTCGCACCTGGCCGCCGTCGCGCGCAGCCTGGCCAAGGAGCACAAGAGCCTGACGGCGACAATTCACGACGAGGCCCAGATCCGCAAGATGGGCATGGGGGCATTCCTGTCGGTGACCGCCGGCAGCCGCCAGCCGGCCAAGCTCATCGTGCTGAAGCACGCCGGCGGCGCCAGTGGCGAAGCCCCGGTAGTCCTCGTGGGCAAGGGCATTACGTTCGATACGGGCGGCGTGTCCCTGAAGCCGCCCCTGGCCATGGATGAAATGAAGTTCGACATGGGCGGCGCGGCGGGCGTTCTCGGCGCCATGGCGTCGGTGGCGCGGCTCGGGCTGCCACTCAACGTGACGGCAATCGTGCCCACGTGCGAAAACATGCCCGACGGCAACGCGACCCGTCCCGGCGACATTGTCCGGACCATGTCCGGTCAAACCGTGGAGATTCTCAACACCGACGCGGAAGGCCGCCTCATACTGTGCGACGCCCTTACCTATGCAAAGCGCTTCAAGCCCGCGGCCGTCGTCGACGTGGCAACGCTTACCGGTGCCTGTGTCATTGCCCTGGGCCACTACATGACCGGCCTGATGAGCACGGATGACGACCTCGCCGACGCCCTGCTGGCCGCCGGCAAGACCGCCGCCGACAAAGCCTGGCGGCTTCCGGTCAGCGAGGAATATGACCGCGATCTGAAGAGCAATTTCGCCGATTTTCCGAACGTGACCGGTCGGGAAGGCGGCGCAATAACCGCCGCCTGTTTCCTGTCGCGATTCACCAAGGGCATGTCCTGGGCGCATCTGGATATCGCCGGCACCGCCTGGCGCTCGGGCGCCCAGAAAGGCGCCACGGGCCGCCCGGTACCGCTGCTCGTGCAGATGCTCATGGACCGCACTGGAGCGTCATGACCCGGGTGGATTTCTATGTTCTGGACGGCGGCGGAGACGCGCGCGAGCGCTTCGCCTGCCGGCTGACCGAGAAGATCTACCGGCTCGGCCACCGGATCCTGGTTCACCCCCAGGGCGCGGCTCATGGCCGCGAGCTGGACCGCCTGCTCTGGACCTGGCGCGACGGCAGCTTTGTTCCTCACCTGGCCTGGGAAGCCGGCATCGACCCCGAAGACGCGGACGCGACGCCGGTGATCGTTGGGGACGGCGGTGAGCCAGCGGTGGACGCGGATGTGCTCGTCAATCTCTCCGACGAAGTTCCGGCCTTTTTCAGCCGCTTCGAGCGGGTCGCGGAAATTGTCGACGGTGACCCGGCACGGCGATCCCGGAGCCGGGAGCGCTTCGCGTTTTATCGGGACCGTGGCTATCCAATGGACACGCACCGAATCTGACCCATGCGGATCTGACCCATGAACGAATCATCTGACGAGGAAGCTGGCAAGATCCCCGTACTCGGTGAAGCGGTGGCCGGGACCGGGCGCCCGGTGCTCAAGGATGCCGTGGCCGGACCGGCGGTACCGCCGGAGGTCCTCGAAGACCTTCACAGCGAACTCGTGGCCAAGACCCGGGCTATGGCCGAAGAAATGCTCCATACCGCGATCCGGGAAGCGGAAGCCGCGATGTTCGAGCAGCTCAGCCTGCGCCTGGAGTCGGAACTGCCGGACATGGTCCGCGAGATCCTGAACCAGCGTCTGGCGCCCTGACCCGCACCGCCCATCCGGTATAATTCCGCGCCTCGCAGGAACAGCTCCCGGCCCGCCGGGTGATCACCGGACACCTATGGACAAGACCTACACGCCCGAGCAGATCGAGAAGCGGATCTACGCCCGTTGGGAAAAACAGGGGTGGTTCGCGCCGTCGGGCTCCGGCGAGCCGTATTGCATCATGATCCCGCCGCCGAACGTCACCGGCACGCTGCACATGGGGCACGCCTTCCAGGACACGATCATGGACGCCCTCACCCGGTATCACCGCATGACGGGCCACGACACCCTCTGGCAGCCCGGCATGGATCACGCGGGCATCGCCACCCAGATGGTCGTGGAACGTCAGCTCAACGCGGACGGCGAGACCCGGCAGGACCTCGGCCGGGAGGCCTTCGTGCAGCGGGTCTGGGAGTGGAAAGCGGAGTCGGGAGACACGATCGGCCGGCAGCTTCGCCGGCTGGGCGCCTCAGTGGACTGGACAAGGGAGCGCTTCACCATGGACGACGGCCTGTCGAAGGCCGTGACCGAAGTCTTTGTCCGCCTCCACGAAGAAGGACTGATCTACCGGGGCAAACGCCTCGTGAACTGGGATCCCGTCCTCCACACGGCGCTATCCGACCTGGAGGTCGTCTCGGAAGAGGAGAATGGCAGCCTCTGGCACTTCCGCTATCCCCTGGCCGGCGACGACGGCTATCTCGTGGTTGCCACGACCCGCCCGGAAACCATGCTCGGTGACACGGCCGTGGCTGTCCATCCCGACGATGAACGCTACGCCCACCTGGTCGGCCGCCAGGTGGCGCTGCCGCTAACCGGACGCACGATCCCGGTCATTGCCGACGACTATGTGGACCCGGAATTCGGTACCGGCTGCGTCAAGATTACGCCGGGGCACGATTTCAACGACTACGAGGTCGGCAAACGGCACGCCCTGCCGCTGATCAACATTTTCGATCGCGATGCTGCGCTCAACGACGAGGTCCCGGAAGCCTATCGTGGGATGGATCGCTTCCAGGCGCGCAAACGCATCGTGGCCGACCTCGATGCCGGCGGATTTCTGGAGGGGGTCGACAAGCACCGGCTGATGGTTCCGCGCGGCGACCGCAGCGCGGCTGTTCTCGAGCCGTATCTGACGGACCAGTGGTATGTGCGGGTCGAACCCCTAGCCGGACCGGCCATCGCCGCCGTGGAGGACGGCCGGGTTCGCTTCGTCCCGGAGAACTGGTCCAAGACCTACTTCGAGTGGATGCGCAACATCCAGGACTGGTGCATCAGCAGGCAGCTCTGGTGGGGGCACCGGATTCCGGCCTGGTACGACGAAGCGGGTGAGGTCTATGTGGCCCGCAGCGAAGCCGAAGCGCACGCCGAGGCGGTCCGGCGCACCGGCAGGGAAGATGTTTGCCTTACCCGTGACGACGACGTGCTCGACACCTGGTTTTCGTCCGCGCTGTGGCCGTTCTCCACCCTGGGCTGGCCCGAGGACACGCGGGACGTCGAGCGCTTCTACCCGACCTCCGTGCTGGTGACCGGCTTCGACATCATCTTTTTCTGGGTGGCCCGGATGATGATGATGGGTCTGAAGTTCGCCGGCGACGTACCGTTTCGGGAGATCTACATCCACGGGCTGGTCCGGGACCACGAAGGCCAGAAGATGTCGAAATCCAAGGGCAACGTGCTAGATCCCCTGGATTTGATCGACGGGGTCGACCTCGACACGCTCGTTGCGAAACGAACGACCGGCCTCATGCAGCCGAAACAGAAAAGCAAGATCGAGAAGTCGACGCGGAAGGAATTCCCCGACGGAATTCCCGCCTTCGGAACCGATGCGCTGCGCTTTACCTTTGCTGCCCTGGCGACCACCGGCCGGGACATCCGCTTCGACCTGGGCCGGGTCGAGGGCTACAGGAACTTCTGCAACAAGTTGTGGAACGCCTCGCGCTACGTTCTCATGAATACGGAATCCCATCCCGGGGCCCTGTCCGGTGGCCATGAGCCCGGTCTGGCCGACCGATGGGTTCGCGCCCGTTTCAGAGCGGCCCTGGACCGGGTCACGGAGAGCTTTGCGGCCTATCGCCTCGACCTGGCCGCCCAGGCCATGTACGAATTTGTGTGGCACGAATTCTGCGACTGGTACCTCGAGCTGGCAAAGCCGGCGCTGCAGGCCGGCGACGACGCCACTCGTTCCGCCACCCGGCATACGCTGGCCAGCGTCCTGGAGGCGACGCTCAGGCTTCTGCACCCGCTGATGCCGTTCATCACCGAGGAGATCTGGACCCGCGTTGCTCCGCTGGCCGGGGTTACCGGCGAAAGCATCATGCTGGCCGACTATCCCATTTCTGCGGACTGGATCGCGGATTCGGAAGCCGAGCGGGAGATAGGCTGGCTTCAGCAGTTTGTGCTGGGTGTGCGGCAGATTCGTGGCGAGATGAATATCGCGCCCGGTCGGCCGTTGCCGGTGCTGCTCCAGGAGGCCACGGCCGAGGATCTCGATCTGCTCCACCGGCACCAGACTTATCTGAAGAGCCTGGCGAATATCGAGTCCCTGCGGGTGCTGGCCGCCGACGAGGCGCCACCACCGGCGGCCACCGCGCTCCTGGGCACGACCCGCCTGCTGGTGCCCATGGCGGGGCTGATCGATGTCGGCAAGGAACTGGCGAGACTGGAGAAGCAAAGGGATCGCCTGCACACGGATCTCGGCAAGACACGGGCAAAACTGGACAACCCCCGGTTCGTGGAGAACGCGCCCGCGGAGGTTGTCGAAAAGGAACGGGAACGCGCCGGCAGCATGGCGGCGGCGATCGAACGACTCCAGGCGCAGATGGATCAGATCCACGCGCTGGAATAGGCGCAGCGACTGCGGGCGCGACGAGGGCCCCGGCGGCGAGTGACACCGGAGCGGGGGTCGGCGCAGCGGACCGGACGAACTAGGCAAACCGGAGAGCGAAAGGACGTGCACGCAGCAGCAGACCGACCCCTGGCAGACGCCGACCTTGAGCGCATCGGCAAGGCGGCCGCGCAGATCAATTCGATCATTCTCGGCAAGCGCGACCAGGTGCAGCTGAGCCTGAGCTGCCTGCTCGCCCGCGGCCATCTCCTGATCGAAGACATCCCCGGTGTCGGCAAGACGACACTCGCCCATGCGCTGGCCGGGAGCCTCGGCCTCAGCTATCAGCGTATCCAGTTTACGAGCGACCTGCTGCCCGCGGACGTTGTCGGTGTCTCCGTCTTCGAGCGGGACACCAACTCCTTCCGGTTTCATCGTGGCCCCGTGTTCGCCCAGCTGATTCTCGCCGACGAGGTCAACCGGGCCACACCGAAGGCCCAGTCGGCCCTGCTGGAGGCCATGGAAGAACGCCAGGTAACGGCGGACGGTGAGACCCATGCGCTTCCGGAACCGTTTTTTGTCGTCGCGACACAGAATCCCGATAACCAGATCGGCACATTCCCGCTGCCGGAGTCTCAGCTCGACCGTTTTCTGATGCGTATTCATCTGGGCTATCCGGACCAGGAACTGGAGCGCCGTCTCCTCCAGGGTGAGGACCGGCGTACCCTGCTGGCCGCGCTCGAGCCGATGTCCGATGCCGACATGCTCGTCCGGCTGCAGGACCGGGTGCCGCAGGTGCACGCCTCCGGCGCCCTGCTCGACTACCTCCAGGCGCTGGTGACCTTCACGCGCGAGCATGCCGAGTTCGATACGGGGCTTTCTCCCCGCGCGGGCATCGGCCTGTTGCGCGCCGCCCAGGCCTGGGCCCTCGTGGACGGTCGCGAGGCTGTTGAACCCGAAGACGTCCAGGCTGTGCTGCCGGCCGTGGTCGGACACCGCCTGCGGGCGGCAGGGACCGGCCACAGGGACGATGCCGGAGCGCTGCTGCTCGAGGCCGTACCGGTCCCGTAGGAACGACGATGCTGCTCCAGCCCGTCCGCGAGTGGCTGAGGGAATGGGCCTTGCGTCGCCAGGGGAGAGACCCCGATCCCGTCACGCTCCGCCGCCGGAGGATCTATATTCTGCCGACGCCCCTGGGCACCGGTTTCGGCCTGATGGTTCTGGCCATGCTGATGGCGGCGATGAACTACAGCAACAGCATGGCCTTTGCGCTGACCTTCCTGCTTGCCGGTCTGGGTCTGGTGACCATGCACTGGTGCCACCAGAATCTCTGCGGCCTGGTCATCAGCGGCGTGCGAGTGACCTCCACGTTCGCCGGCGGGCACGCAGAGCTGCAGGTAACCATCGAGAACACGTCGGCCACCGAACGCTATGAAATCGGCGCGGTCTGCGGAGAGTCCAAGGCCACGCCCCGCGATCTCGAGCCCGGCGAGCGTGTGCGCCTCGAACTCAGGCTCCCGGCCCACCACCGCGGCCGTCTCCCCGCGGAACGGGTGCGTCTGTACACGACCTTTCCCTTCGGCCTGTTCCGCAGCTGGGCATGGCTGCACCCGAACGCTCATGGCATTGTCTACCCGGCGCCCGAGCTCCGTGCCCCGGCACCGCCGCCCGGCGGCAGCGCCGGTCACGATGCCCTGACGGATCCTGACAGCGGCGACGACGATTTTACCGGGCTGCGGCCGTTTCGTCCGGGGGATACCCCCCGCCGCGTGGCGTGGAAAGCCCTCGCGCGGGGCGGCGATCTGGTCGTCAAGCAGTTTTCCGGACAGCCCGCGGCGACGGCCTGGCTGGACTTCAATGACCTGACCCAGCCCGACACTGAGCAGCGGCTGCGGATTCTCTCCCGCTGGGTGATCGACAGCCATGCCTCCGGCCGCGCCTGGGGTCTGCGTCTTCCGGGCGGCGAGATTCCGCCGTCCAGCGGCATGGGCCACCGTCACCGCTGCCTGACCGAGCTGGCATTGTTCCCGGGCGGCACCGGACCCGCGGGTCGCGACCATGCCTGAGCGCATGGTTCAGCGGCTCCTGTGGAGTCTGGCCGGAATCGGCCTCGCTCTGGCACCCCACGTGCCACGCCTGCCTCTGTGGATCACGGGCCTGGTCGTGCTGGCGGCGGTCTGGCGCCTGACTGCCGCGTCGCGCGGATGGCCGGTCCCGGGCGGAGTTCTTCGGGGGGTGATGGCCGCGGCCGGATTCGCCGCCGTGCTGGCCAGCTACCGCACGGTCAACGGTCTGGAGGCAGGCACGGCCCTGCTGACCGTCACTCTCAGCCTCAAGATCCTCGAGACCAGTCAGCGCCGTGACTTTCAGGTTCTCGCTTTCATTGCCTGGTTTCTGGTCATCGCGGAACTGCTTTACGATCAGACCCTGCTGAGCCTGCCCTACCTGGTGCTGGCGACGATCTTCATCACGATGAGCCTGCTCCAGTCGGCCCGTATCGGCCCGCCTCTGACCCGCCGGCGCGCGGGTGGCCTGGCCGTGCGCCTGCTCGCCCTCGCGGTTCCGCTGGCCGCAGTGATGTTCATTCTCTTTCCACGCGTGCCCGGGCCCTTCTGGGCCTTGCCCCAGGTCGGCGGGAGCGGTTCAACCGGCTTGAGCGACAACATGTCGCCGGGCTCGATCAGCAAGCTCGTCCGTTCCGAGGCCGTGGCATTCCGGGTCAGCTTTTTCGGCGAGCCGCCGCCGCCGGCCGCGCGCTACTGGCGCGGCCCGGTGCTGGACCGCTTCGACGGGCGCACGTGGTCCGAGGGAATACGCTACCCCCTGTCCAGCGGCGCCGTGCGTTACCCGGGGTCGGCGGTCGTCTACCGCCTGCTCCTCGAACCCAGCGGACAGCCCTGGCTCCCGGCGCTGGAAGTTGCCCGGACATGGACGGCTGACAACGCATTCATGACGCACGATTTTCGCCTGGTCGCCCGCCAGAACGTGGACCAGGTGACGGCCGTGGACCTGACCTCCTACCCCGATGCGATCGGCGAACTCGAGCTCAGCGAGTGGCGGCGGGTTCTTTACACGGACCTTCCGGACGAGGGCAACACCCGGACCCGGGCTCTGGCCGCATCTCTGCGGGAAACCTATGGGACCGACGAGGGCGTGGTCGACGGCGCCCTCGCGCGATTTACCCGCGAACCTTTCTGGTACACGCTCGAGCCCCCCGTGCTGACCAGCAGCGACACCACCGACGAATTCCTGTTCGAGACCCGGCGTGGTTTCTGCGAGCACTACGCCTCGGCGTTCACGGTGCTGATGCGCTCGGCGGGCATACCGGCGCGCGTGGTGACCGGTTACCACGGCGGCGAAATCAATCCGCTGAGCGACCGGATGATCGTGCGTCAGTCGGACGCTCACGCCTGGGCGGAGGTCTGGATGCCCGGTTCGGGCTGGCAGCGGATCGACCCCACCGGCGCCATCGCGCCACAGCGAATCCTCGACGGGCTGGACCTGGACTTCGCCGACGACCGCTCAGCCAGCCGCGGATTCGGGGGGTCGTTCGTCCTGGCCTACCGGCTCGAAATGGCCTGGGACGCGATGGATTCGGTCTGGAACGAATGGGTGCTGAGCTACGGACCGGAGCGGCAGCGGGAGTTTCTCTCCCGCCTGGGCCTGGATCACCCGGACTGGCGCAATCTGGTCCTGATCCTGACGCTTATCGTGACGATATCCATGAGTGCCTTCACGCTCTGGCTGGCCTGGCACTACCGCCCCGCCGCGCTGGACGAAGCCAGCCGTGTATACCGGCGGGTCTGCCGGCGGCTAGCGGCGACCGGGGTGGTACGCCAGCCGTGGGAAGGACCGACGACCTACGCCGAGCGGGTCGCTGCCAGCCACCCCGAACTGGCCCCGCTCGTCAGCGACTTCACCCGGACCTACGTGTCCCTGCGCTACCGGGACAGCTCCGATGCCGGGGCGCTCACTCGCCTCCGGCGCCAGGCCCGCGCGATTCGGCTTCCATGGCGTTGGCCGCGGCCATCCCTGCGTCCACGTTGACCCGCCACAGCAGCCACCCGCCCAGAACAAACAGAATCGAAACGGACATGATGCTGTCGCGCTCGGTCGCACCGGGTATCACCAGCGGGGTCAGAGCCATCAGCATGGGTCCGAGGATTGCCGCGAACTTGCCGACCATATTGAAGAAACCAAAAAACTCGGCGGTCTTCGATGTCGGGATAAGCCGGGCGTAAAGGCTTCGGGAGAGGCTCTGGACGCCGCCCTGGACGAGCCCGATCGCCACCGCGAGCTTGTAGAAATCCGCTCCGGAATCCAGGAACAGCCATGCGTAGACCAAGGCGAGGATATAGACGCCGAGTCCGATCAGGATAGCCGGCCTCGGACCGATGCGCTTGCCGAGCCAGCCGAAGCCGAGGGCGGCGGGGAATGCCACGAACTGGGTCAGCAACAGCGCGGTAATCAGGCTTTCCTGGGGGAGGTTCAGAACCCGGTCGCCGAAAAAAACGGCCGTCTTGATCACCGTGTTGACCCCGTCGATGTAGAGCCAGTAACCCACCAGGAACAGCAGCAGCACCTTGAGCTTGCGGACCTCCCCGAAGGTCTGCCTGAGCTGCGCGAGCCCATCGCGAATGGCCCGGCCGGCGGGAGCCGGGTCCGGCGTTGCGGCCTCCTTGACGAACAGGAGCAACGGTATGGTGAACACCAACCACCACACCGCAACGCTCAGGAAGGCCGCCTTCACCGCTACACCGGCGTCGGCAAAACCGAACAGTTCCGGGCGCGTCACCATGAGCACGTTGACCACGAACAGCAGCCCCCCGCCGATATAGCCGGCGGAGTATCCGTAGGCCGAAACGATGTCGAATTCTTCCTCTTCGGCAACGTCCACGAGCATGGAGTCATAGAAAATGTTCGCGCCGGAAAAACCCACCGTCCCGAAGGCGTAGAACGCCAGCCCGAGCCACCACTGGCCGACGTGCACCCAGGCCAGCGCGGCCGTCATGAGCGCGCCGAGGAACGCGAAAAACACGAGGAACTTCTTGCGATTGCCGCCCTGGTCGGCGATCGCGCCCAGAATCGGCGCAAACAAGGCCACCAACAGGCTGGAGCCAGCCAGCGTGACGTTGAACCAGAACTGAGAGTCCTGGGTGGATACATCCTTGCTGATGGCGCTGTAGAAAACGGGAAAAAACCCGGCCATGACCGTCGTGGCGAATGCCGAGTTGGCCCAGTCATACAAGGCCCAGCCCAGTACCGGACGGCGGAAGAAGAGCTTGCTCATCGCGTTGTCCTTCCGGGGCTTCCCGGGCAATCGTCCGCCTCGGACGGAAGAAATCCTTGATCGCCGATCAGGCCGCGTCTGCCAGATGCTCTCGCGTGGGCTTGAAATCGAGCGCCGGCCAGCGCTCTTCGGTAAGCGACAGGTTGACACGGGTTGGCGCAAGATAAACCAGGCACCCGCCGTGGTCGATGGCCAGGTTTTCGGTCACCTTGCGGCGAAAACGTTCCAGTTCCGCAGGGTCCGCTGCGTAAACCCAGCGGGCCGTGGCCACCTTCACGTTCTCGAAGCTGCAGCTGACACCGTACTCGCTCTGTAGCCGGTGCGCGACGACATCGAACTGCAGGGGACCCACGGCGCCCAGGATCAGGTCATTGGCATTTACCGGCCGGAACAGCTGTGTTGCGCCTTCTTCGCACAATTGTCCGAGCCCCTTCTGCAGGGCCTTCATGCGCAGGGGATCGCGGAGAATCGCCCGCCGGAATAGCTCCGGGGCGAAATTCGGTATGCCGGTGAACGTCAGGCGTTCACCCTCGGTGAAGGTGTCGCCGATGTTGATCGTGCCGTGATTGTGCAAGCCGATGATGTCTCCCGCCCAGGCCTCTTCCGCATGCTGACGGTCCGCTGCGAGGAAGGTCACCGCATCGGCAATGCGCACGTCCTTGCCCAGCCGGACGTGGCGCATCTTCATCCCGCGGGCATAGCGGCCTGAGCAAATCCGCATGAACGCGATCCGGTCCCGATGGGCGGGATCCATGTTCGCCTGGATCTTGAAAATGAAGCCACTGAGCTTCGGTTCGTCCGGCTGCACCACCCGGTCCACGGACTCCCTGGGCATGGGCGCCGGTGCCCAGCTGACGAATCCGTCGAGCAGTTCCCGGACGCCAAAATTGTTGATGGCCGAGCCAAAAAACACCGGCGTCAGGTCGCCGGCCAGGTACGCATCATGATCCCATTCATGCGACGCGCCCTGGACCAGCTCGATCTCTTCACGAAACTCGTCCGCCAGGTCGCCCAGCACCTCCCTGGCCGCTTCGCTTTCCAGACCTTCGACGACATCGGTCTCGCCGAGCACGCCGCGCGACTGCTCCCGGTAGACATAGATCCGGTCTTCAAGCAGATGGTAGATGCCGCGCAGCCGGCTGCCCATGCCGATCGGCCAGGTAATGGGAGCACAACGAATCTTGAGAATCCGCTCCACCTCGTCGAGGAGTTCCATGGGGTCGCGGCCCTCGCGGTCCAGCTTGTTGATAAAGCTGACGATCGGGGTGGTTCTCAGACGGCATACGTCCATGAGTTTGATGGTGCGCTCTTCCACGCCCTTCGCGCAGTCGATCACCATCAGCGCCGAATCGACGGCGGTCAGCGTCCGGTAGGTGTCTTCGGAGAAATCGGCGTGGCCAGGCGTATCGAGCAGATTCACGACCCGATCACGGTAGGGAAACTGCATGACCGAAGAAGTCACGGAAATTCCGCGCTGCTGCTCGAGCGCCATCCAGTCCGAGGTGGCATGCCGCGAGGCCTTGCGGCCTTTCACTGTACCGGCCATCTGGATAGCACCGCCGAAGAGCAGCAGTTTCTCGGTCAGTGTGGTCTTGCCGGCGTCGGGATGCGAAATGATCGCGAACGTCCGCCGTTGCCCTGTTGGCTTCTCCTCGGTCATGTTCCTCGTCGAATTCCTTCGCGGTATCCCGGGCCAGCGTGTGGCGGGCCGCGGATTGTACTTCAAGCCGGTCCACGGGCCCCGGCCCGCCCGGCAATATTGTCAGCGCCGGGCACCGCCGCGGTCGCCTGCCCTAGAGATCTTTCGCCAGCACAAGCGCATCTTCGCGCCCGTTTCTCCCACGGTAGTAGTGCTTGCGGCGCCCGATCTGGCGAAAATCCGCCCCCTGGTACAGGCGGATGGCCGCCGCATTCGACGGCCGCACTTCCAGAAAAATCTCGCGGGCACCATGGGCCGCTGCCTGGCGCAGCACGGTGTCCAGCAGCAGGCGGCCGTGGCCGGCCCCCTGCCGCTCCGGCCGCACACAGAGGTTCAGCAGATGCGCCTCCCCGGCGCCGACCGATAGAACGGTATAGCCATGAACTCCGTCGGCGGCCAGATCCAGCACGAAGGCGTGGTAGCCCGCGCTCAGACAGTCCCGGACGATGCCCGGGCTCCATGGGACCTGATAAGCCTGCGCCTCGATCGCCGCGACGGTCCAGACGTCCCCGGAGGCCATCGGCCGCACGCGGGCAGTACGGAATTCCGATTCAACCGCGCTCATCGGATCCGGTATCCGGGGCGGGCAGGCGCCTCGCCAGGAGCAGGTCTTCCCAGGCCCGGGCTTTCTGTGACGGCTGGCGGAGCAGGTACGCGGGGTGGTAGGTCACGACGAGGGGGCGGTTGTCCGGCCCCAGTTGGTGCACCCGGCCGCGCAGGGACCCCAGCGGCTTGTCCGACCCCAGGAGTTGCTGGGCTGAAATCCGTCCCAGCGCAACGATCACGCCGGGATCGATCAGCTCGATCTGGCGGTCGAGGTAGGGCGCACAGGCCCGGGATTCCTCGGGACGCGGGTCCCGGTTTCCCGGCGGCCGGCATTTCAGGACATTGGCGATGAAAACCTGCTGACGATTCAGCCCCAGGGCCGCCAGCATGGCGTCCAGGAGCTGTCCGGCACGCCCGACAAACGGTTCTCCTCGACGATCCTCCTCCACGCCGGGAGCCTCGCCGATAAACAGCCAGCGAGCCGTGTGGCTTCCGACCCCGAAGACGGTCTGGGTGCGGTGCCGGTGCAGCTCACAGGCCTCGCAGCCGCTCACCGCCGCCTCGAGGGCCGGCCAGGGCAGCTCGCTGATCTCCGCGGCGGGCGCCGGCGACCCGGGGTTCGGCGCCGGCCCGGTGACCGGCGGGGCCGATTCCCCGCCCCGCCTCGCGGACGGCGAAATGGTCTGGAGGCCGGTTTCCGGGACATCCTCCGGAACCGGGGGATGCCGAAGCACCCACGAAGTCAGCCCCATGGCTCTGAGGCAAGCCTGACGTCGGTCCTCCATGATCCGCTTCACGTCTCGCCGGGCTTGCGGGCCTGTTCACGCCGGCGCTCGCGGGCGCCCCGGCGCAGCACGGCGAGCGTCGGCCCGGACAAGGCGTAGGTGAAGAACAGACCGAACAACACAACCGGCGGATTCAGGGAGATGACCATGAAGATCAGCGGGATGATGAGTACGTAGGCGAACTTGACCCGTCCGGTGAGGTTCAGATCCTTGCCGCTGTAGTAGCGAAAACTGCTGACCATAAGCCCACCGGCGGCCGCCGTGATCAGAAACCCGCCGATCAGCGCAAACGATCCGGACGCGTCCAGCTCGGTGCCCAGCCAGACCATGGCGGCGGTCAGGGCGGCGGCAGACGGGCTCGGCAACCCCTCGAAAAAGCGCGGGTCACCCTTGCCTATGCTGCTGTTGTAGCGAGCCAGACGGAGTGCAGCGCACACCGCGTAGAAAAACGTGGTAATCCAGCCCAGCTTGCCCCACAGCCAGCCCAGCTCCGTGAGCCGCACGATTCCCCACTGATAGACCACCAGCGCCGGCGCCAGGCCGAAGGAAATCATGTCGGCGAGGCTGTCGTACTCTTTGCCGAAATCGCTTTCGGTACTGGTCAGGCGCGCAACCCGGCCGTCGAGGCCGTCCATGAACATCGCCACGAAAACCGCGATGGCCGCCCGGTCGAAATTGCCGTCCATTGCGGCGATCACAGCGTAGAAGCCCGCGAAGAGGGCTGCCGTGGTCAGCAGGTTCGGAAGCAGGTAGATTCCCCTGGCGATGAGCAGGCCCTCCTCGGTAGCCGGTTGCTATTGTCCCGCGACAGCCGGCGAATGACTAGCGCCCGGTGTCGGCCAGCCACGGCATCATGGCCCGCAAACGGGTTCCGACGGCCTCGATCGGGTGCGCGTCGGCGGCGCTCCGACCGGCGGCCAGAACCGGCTGGCCGGCCTGCATCTCGCGGCTCAACTCGTCGGCGAACCGGCCGGTTCGAATGTCCTCGAGCATAGCCTTCAAGGCGGCCCTCGAGTCCTCGCCAATCACCCGCGGTCCCCGAGTGTAGTCTCCGAATTCCGCGGTGCTCGATATGGAGCGGCGCATGCCGGCAATGCCCCGGGAATGGATCAGGTCGGTGATGAGCTTCAGTTCGTGCAGGCAGCCGAAATACGCCAGTTCCTCGGGATAGCCGGCGTCGACGAGGGTCTCGAACGCGGCGGTGATCAGATGGGTGACCCCGCCGCACAACACCGCCTGCTCCGCGAACAGGTCGGTCTCTGTTTCGTCCGCGAAGGTCGTCTGCAGGACGCCGGCCCGACCGTGGCCGTTGAGGGCAGCGTAGGCCAGTCCCCTGGCACGGGCCGTCCCCGTTGCATCCTGGTGGATCGCCAGCAGCGCCGGCACGCCGTTGCCCTCCACGAAGGTCTGCCGGACCTGATCACCGATTCCCAGCGGGGCAACCATCAGGACATCGAGATCCGGCCGCGGCGAGATCTGCCGGAAATGCACGCTGTACCCGTGGGCGAACAACAGCGCGCTGCCCTGACGCATGCGCATCGCCAGGATGTCCGAGTAGACCGCGGGCTGGACCTCGTCGGGGACGAGCATCATCACCAGATCCGCCTCCCCGGCGACCCGTTCGGGCGTCCCGGTCGGCAGCTTGAGTTCCGCGCACAGCGGGATCGACGGCGAGCCGTCGCGCAGTCCGACCACGACGTCGGCGCCCGAATCACGCAGGTTGAGGGCATGGGCGCGGCCCTGAGCGCCGAATCCCAGCACGCCGATCCGGCTGTTGGCGAGAATGCCTGTATCGATGTCAGCTTCATAAACGGCTTTCATGAACCCTCCTCCCCGAGATGCCGGGCGATGAACGCATCGGTGCGGGCGCGGGCGGCGGCTGCCGCCTCGCCGTCGTAGTCGCGGGCGGTCGGATTGGCAAACGCATGCCCGGCGTCGAAGCTGAGGAACTCCAGCTCCCGGCCGGCCGCCGCCATGGCGTCCCTGAACGCGTCCGCGCGGGCAGGCGTAATCCAGCGGTCCCGATCGGCATAGATGGCGAGCACGGGTGCCCGCAGGCGTGCCAGCCGCTCCGGGTTGGTCTCCAGATCACCGTAGTAGGCCACCGCCGCACGGACCAGCCCCGGGGACTCGATGGCAGCGTCGAGAGCCTGACGGCCGCCGAAGCACCAGCCGAGGACCGCAACCCGCCGGCCGTCCCCGGCGAGCAGATCGATCGCCGCCCGCGCCCGTCGCCGGGCCAGCCGGTCGTCGAGCTCGCGCATGTTCCGGCGGGCGACCCGGGGATTTTCGGTCGCGGGCTTGCCGTAAACGTTCAGCGCGGCGACATAATAGCCGAGCGCGGCGTAGCGGTCCGCCTCCGCGCGAACCGCATCGGTCAGCCCCCACCATTCGTGAAACAACAAAATCGCCCGGGAACTGGCATTATCTCCGGCTACGTACAGGTCGACCCGGTCCCCCCGGGAACTTCGAATTCGCTGATCCCGGCCGGCGAGACCTTGTTCGGGCGCCCGATCGAGGCTGTGGGTTACACCGGTCGGCGTGTCAACGGCCCAGACCTGCGCGTGCCAGAGAACGAGAACCAGGCCCATAGCCGCGCCGGCAAGGCGGCGTCTAAAATAACCGCCCTGTAGCGGCCCGCCGTATTTACCAAGGATTGCCCCCCGCATGCGTCTCTCCCAGTACCCGTTGACCACCCTCAAGGAAACACCCGCCGGCGCCGAGATCGTCAGCCACCAGCTGATGCTCAGGGCCGGACTGATCCATCGACTGGCGTCCGGCCTGTACTCCTGGATGCCCATGGGTCTGCGGGTCGCCCGCAAGGTCGAGCAGGTCGTCCGGGAAGAAATGGACCGTGCCGGCGGACTGGAGCTGCTGATGCCCATGGTGCAGCCGGGCGAACTGTGGCGCGAATCGGGCCGCTGGAGCAAGTACGGGCCCGAGTTGCTGCGCCTCAATGACCGGCATGAACGGGAGTTCTGCCTCGGACCGACCCACGAAGAGGTCATCACCGACATAGCCCGCCGGGACCTGAAGAGCTATCGGCAGCTCCCGGTCACCTGGTACCAGATCCAGACAAAATTCCGGGATGAGATCCGGCCGCGCTTCGGCGTGATGCGCGCCCGGGAATTCATCATGAAGGACGCCTACTCGTTCCATCTGGACGCGGAATCGATGCAGGCCACCTACGATCGCATGCATGAAGCCTACTCCCGGATATTCGAGCGGCTGGGCCTGGATTTCCGGCCCGTGCAGGCGGATCCGGGCGCCATTGGCGGCAGCTTTTCACACGAATTTCACGTCCTCGCCGAGTCGGGCGAGGACGCCATCGCCTATTCGCCGGGCGGATATGCCGCCAATGTGGAGCTCGCCGAGGCGCTGGCGCCGGACGGCGACCGTCCGCCGGCCACGGCCAGCCTCGAACGGGTTCCGACGCCCGGGGCAAAGACCATCGCCGACCTGGTCGGCGCGCTGTCGGTGCCCGCGGAGAAATGCATCAAGACGCTCGTTGTCGAGGGCACGGACGGCCCGGTGGTCCTCGTCCTGCGCGGCGACCACGAACTCACCGCCGTGAAGGCCGGCAACCTCGACACGGTCGCCAGCCCGCTGAATTTTGCTGCCGACGAGACGATCCGGTCACTGGCCGGGGCCGGCGCCGGCTCCCTCGGCCCGCTGGGTCTCGAATGCCCTGTCTACGTCGACCGCGCCGCCGCCGCGGTAGCCGATTTCGTTTGTGGCGCGAACGAAGACGGTTTTCACTTTACGGGCGTGAACTGGGGCCGCGATCTTCCCGAACCGACGATCGCCGATCTCCGCAACGTGGTGGCCGGAGACCCGGCTCCCGACGGCTCCGGTGCACTGGCCATCGCCCGAGGTATCGAGGTCGGTCACATTTTCCAGCTCGGCTGTGACTACAGTGAGGCCATGGGCGCCACGGTGCTGGACGACGAAGGACGCGAGCAGACCATGTTGATGGGCTGTTACGGCATCGGGGTCACCCGGGTGGTCGCGGCGGCCATCGAGCAGAATTTCGACGATCGCGGCATCATCTGGCCGGAGCCCATTGCCCCCTATGACCTGGTGATCGTCCCGATCAACATGGAGCGCTCCGAATCGGTGCGCGAGCTGAGCGTTGCGCTCTACTCGGAGCTCACCGGGTCGGGGGTGGAAGTCCTGCTCGACGATCGGGACCTGCGGCCAGGGGTCAAGTTTGCCGACGCCGAGCTGCTGGGCGTTCCCCATCGTCTGGTGATCGGAGACCGGGGTATCCAGGCGGGTCAGCTCGAGTATCGGCATCGCCGCGCGGCGGAGGCCGAGAACCTGCCCCTGGAGGACGCGCGCGCCCTGATCGCGGACAAGGTGGCCGCCGGAAAGGCGCGCTACGCGTTGTGATTCGGTTCGCGGCCACTCTGCTGCTCGTCGCTCTCCTCGGCGCGCCGGCCCACGGCCAGGAGCAGCGTGTCGATCCGGCTCTGAGAGAGGTCCTGCTGTCCGCGTCCCGGGAAGCGCCCAGTTTCACCGATCGATTCGATGCAGAAGTGTGGCTGACCGATATGTCCAACCGGCTGGCGCCCAAGGTGCCCGACCCCGAGGAACGGATCCAGATTCTGAAAACCGCCCATGCCTGGGCCCGGCGCAAGAACCTGGAGCCGGAACTGGTCCTCGCGGTGATGGACATAGAGAGCAATTTTGACCGCTTTGCCCTGTCCCACGCCGGTGCCCGCGGGCTGATGCAGATCATGCCTTTTTGGCGCGACGAAATCGGCGAACCGCGCGCGGATCTCTTCGATATCGAGACCAATGTGCGCTACGGCTGCACCATACTCCGGTACTACCTGGACAGGGAAAACGACAACGTTCGCAAGGCGCTGGCCCGCTACAACGGGAGCACCGGCAAACGCTGGTACCCGGACCTGGTGCTGGGACGCCTGTCCAAGCGCTGGTACCGGCAGTAGTCAGCCGGTGCGAAAGCCCGGCGGAACCCGGGCATCCCCGCCGAGCGGGATCATTTCGACCCGATCAACCCGGGCCAGATCCGGGCCTTCCGACAGCCAGCGCGAAAGTGCGTCGAGGGCCGCATCGCTTCCCCAGGCCACCACTTCCACCCGTCCGTCCGGCAGGTTGACCGCGTGCCCGGCAAGACCCAGACGCTGTGCCTGGTCGGCAGTGCTCGCACGGAAAAAGACGCCCTGAACGCGGCCTTCGACGAGAAAACGGCGCCCCGGCATTGCGCTTAAGGGCTGCCGCTTTGTCCCGCGACCCGGAGAGCTTCGGTGGCCCGTCGGCGCGCTTCCCGCGCATCCCGCCGAGCGCCGTTATAGGCACGTTTTTCGAGCTTCTTCTCGGCCGCGTTGAGCGAAATACGGGCCTGCTGCAACAGGCCGGGGGCGTGTTCGCCGGCACCCGCTTCTTCCGCCGCATTGATCGCCTGGCGAGCGTCGCTCATCTCCTGCACCGGAGGTCCGGCACAGGCGGCGAGCGCGGTCACCGCCGCGAGCAGCAAAACGAGCTGGCGTAGCCTTGCGAACATAACTGCAGAGACCCCTGCCGAGCCTGGGTTATCTGGCGCGAAGCTATCAGGGGCTTGTCTGTTGCGTCAAGCATTCAGCCCCTACAATCCCACCGGTGTTCGATTCAGGAAACTGGCAGAAAATCATGCAGGTAACGATCTATCACAACCCGAGGTGCTCGAAATCCCGGGCCACGTTGCAGCTGCTCTCCGATCGGGGCATCGAACCCCGGGTCGTGGAATACCTCAAAACTCCGCCAACGGCGGAGGACCTGGCCGGTCTCGTCCGGGCGCTCGGCACGGATGCAAGCAGCCTGCTGCGTACGGGTGAAGCCGAGTACGCCGAAGCGGGTCTCGGCGAAGCCGGCGTCGATGATGCAGCGATCCTCCGGGCCATCGCGAAGCATCCGAAGCTGCTGCAGCGGCCGATTGTTTTGGTCGGCGACCAGGCCCGGATCGGGCGCCCGCCCGAGCGAGTGCTCGAGATCCTGCCGTGAGCCTCGAAATCCTCGTCGTGTTTTACTCCCGCGATGGCGCCACCGCGGCCCTGGCAGCGCGTGTGGCCCGCGGCGTTGAGTCGGTGACGGGTTGTCAGGCCGTGCTGAGAACCGTCCCTGACGTTTCTGCCGTGTCCGAGGCCACGTCGCCGGACATACCGGACAGTGGCCCGCCATATGCCAGCGAGGAGGACCTTTCCCGCTGCGCCGGCCTCGTGCTGGGCAGCCCCACCCGGTTCGGCAACATGGCCGCCCCGATGAAGCACTTTCTCGACGGCACGGGGCAGCTCTGGCTGGCCGGCGGTCTGACCGGCAAGCCGGCGGGCGTGTTCACCGCGTCCAGCAGTCCCCATGGAGGACAGGAAAGCACCCTTCTCTCCATGCTGGTCCCGCTGCTCCACCACGGGATGCTTGTGCTGGGCCTGCCCTACTCGGAGCCAGACCTCAGCACGACGGACGGTGGCGGCTCGCCGTACGGAGCGGGCTGCGTGAGCGGTCCTGAGGGCGGGTCGGCGCTCACTGACAGCGAAGCCCGGCTGGCACAGGCGCTGGGCCGGCGGATCGCCGAGACCGCGGTCCGCCTGAGTGCCGGCACATGAGCCCCAATCCGGGCTGGCAGCGAGCGGCCGGCGCGCTCAGCGCAAGCCTGGCGGCCGTAATGGCCGCCTGGCACTGGCTCGTTCCCGGGGCTTCCTGGATCATCGGCGTGATCACGGCCGCACCCTTACTGATCGCCTTGCCGGGTCTGGTGTCGGGCCGACGATATACCTACCAGTGGGTGAGTCTCGCCCTGGCCGTTTATGCCGGCTATGCCGTCACCGAGGCGGTGGCCAATCCGGCGGCCCGGATCTGGGCCTCGGTCGCGGTCCTGCTCGCATGCCTGACGTTCATCGCGGTCGTTGGCCGAATCCGGTATTCACGGTAAATCGTCCCCGCTGCCGGACAGGAGCACGTCGCGCACGAACGGAAGCGTCAGTCGGCGCTTTGCCGCCAGGGATTCCACGTCCAGGCGGTCGAGCCATGCCAGCAGCGCGTTCATGTGCCGGGGCAACCGGGTCAGCATGTAGCGGGCCGTTTCCTCAGGCAGATCGAGGCCTCGACGGCCGGCTCGCAGCATCAGTGCGTCGAGGCGCTGCTCGTCGGAAAGGGTCTTGAGCTGGAAGGTCACGCCCCAGGTCAGCCGTGAGCGCAGATCCGGCAGTCTGAAGGCCGACGCCGACGGTGCCGCCGATGCAGCGAACAGCAGGGTGCCGCCGGCGTCGTTGACAGTGATGAAAAGCCTGAACAGGGCCTGCTCCCAGGCCTCGCGGCCGGCCGCCTCGTCCACATCGTCCACGCACACCAGCGCTGCATGGTCCCAGCCTTCCAGGGTGCCGGGACCAGCGGCTTTGAGTTCACCCAGCGGAAGATAGGCGGCATCTGCGCCCCGTCCCCGGTATTCCGCGCAGGTGGCCTGCAGCAGGTGGGAACGGCCGCTGCCGGACCCTCCCCATAGCCAGACCGCGGGAAGGCGCGGCCGCGGCAGGTGCCTGAGAAAGTCGACAACCTCCTCGTTGTCACCCGGCACATAGGTCTCGAACACCGCGCTGTCCTTGAGCTGAACGCTCAGCGGAATCTGGCGCATCAGGCGCGGGCCTGCCGCGACAGCCGGATGCCGATCACCACATAGACAATGGCACTGACCACCGCGGCCACGGCAACGAGAATGGCCAGCGGCTCCAGCCAGGCCAGCTCGGGAATGCCCAGCGCCATCGATGACAGGGCCAGCAGCAGGTAAGTGAGTTGCAGGAGGGTTGTCAGCTTGCTGATGCCGGTCGGCGCCGCTTCGAATGGCGCCACCAGAGCCTGGTAGGCCAGCGATCCCGAGATGATCACCACATCCCGGACGATCACCACCACGAGCAGCCAGACCGGAATGGCACCGGCCAGGGTGAGGGTCACGAAGACCGTGGCCACCAGCAGCTTGTCGGCTATGGGATCGAGAATGCCCCCCAGCCGGGTTTTCCAGCCGAAGGTGCGTGCGAGAAAGCCGTCCAGCAGATCGGTGAAACCGGCAATGAAAAAAAGCACCATGGCCGGCAGGTAGTCGCCCTCCACAATCAGCCAGCCGATGGGCACGACCATTGCCATGCGCAGGATGCACAGCACGTTCGGCAGCTGGCGAAGATTCACGGCAGGAGCCGGTATTCCCTGTCGGGCTCCGCACTGCCAGCGCCTCCTGGCAGGATCGGACCGGTCGTCGGCGCGGGCCCTGCGGCGTCTGAATCCAGCGGCCGAAGGACGTTGCCCAGGGCGAGCGCCTGGTCCAGGGATGCGGGAGACCCTGCCATGGCCAGGGCCAGCGTCACGCGATCCTCCTCCAGCCGGTCCACCGCCACGTCCTGTACCACGGTGAGGGATTCCAGATGCGCGAGGACCCGTGCGTACCCGGCCACGTCCTCGACGCCATGCACCCGCACCAGGATACTGCGGCTGGGCGCACCTGCCGTGCTGACCGCAAAGATTCCGGCGTAGTGATCGGCTGTTCGCTGAATACTGTCTTCGGCGTCGGCCACCCAGCGCATGGGAGCGCTGCCGGAGTAAAGGGTCCAGCGCCCGCGGTCGGCCTCGGCGAGGCTGATCCGGCCTGCCAGAACCGCATCCGTACCGTAGCGCCGGGAAGCCGATTCGATGTCTTCGTCAAAGCCGCCCCAGAGATCGGCGAAGCTCAGTGCGCCGCGATCCTGGGCGTCCAGTAACGGCAGCACGAGCGGAAGGCCCCGGGCGGTCGCGGTTTCTTCGACACGCTGGCGCAGCGCCGCCATGACGGCATCATCCTGGTCCGGATCGGCGCCGAGGACACCCCGACGGCCGCTGCCCTGATCAATGGCAAGCCACAACAGGGTTGAAGGTCGCTCCTCGCCCCATACCGGCTGGCCGGCTGCCCGCAGCGCATTGGTGACCGCTTGGCCATCAAAGGAAACCCAGAGCGTGTCACCCGTGGCGCCGGGCCGGAACTGCTGAACATAGCCGTCGGGCCGGGCCAGGAGTTCGACCACGCCGGGCTCCCTGACCGACGCGCGATCGCCGGTCACTCTGACCACCACCTGGGCCAGGGCCTCGCTGAAAGCAGCGCGCCGGTCCTGCCCGTCATAGGGCGCCTCGGCGTCGTAGAGTTCTTCGACCACGCCGGCCGTCGCGGGCAGCGCAAGAGCTAACAGGGCGATCATGACAAGAAATCGATGCATGGGGCGCAAATCCATGGGTGCAATGAAGTCGGATCCCGGGCCCCGGACTTCGGCGCCAGGGCCATGTCGTGGCGGCCCGGCAGCGCCAGCTCCGGGGAATGTCGCTGGGAGCGGTGCAGTAAAATATCACAGTTGCTATTCTTCCGGCCCGGTCCACTGCCCCTCGGCAGGTCGTCGAGCACATTCATGAGCGAACGAGAATCCCTCACATACCGAGACGCCGGGGTGGACATCGATGCCGGCAACGCGCTGGTCGAACGCATCAAGCCGGCGGTCCGCACGACCCTGCGGCCCGAGGTCCTGTCCGGGCTCGGAGGCTTCGGCGGCTTGTTCGAGATGCCGACGGGCTACCGGCAACCGGTGCTGGTGGCCGGAACCGACGGCGTGGGAACCAAGCTCAAGCTTGCGCTGCAGGCCGGCTGGCATGACGGGGTCGGCGTGGACCTCGTGGCCATGTGCGCCAACGACGTCATCGTGCCGGGCGCCGAGCCGCTGTTTTTCCTGGACTACTACGCCACCGGCCACCTCGACGTGGATATCGCGGCTGCCGTGATCGAAGGCATAGCCGAGGGCTGCCGTCAGGCCGGGGCGGCGCTGATCGGCGGGGAAACCGCCGAGCTCCCGGGGATGTATCACGACGGGGACTACGACCTGGCCGGGTTCTGCGTCGGCGTGGTAGAGCGCGATCAGATCATCGACCCCGCCCGGGTCACCCCCGGGGACGCGATCGTGGGGCTGGCTTCTTCGGGCCCCCATTCCAACGGCTTCTCCCTGATCCGCCGCATCCTGGAACACAGTGGAGCGGACATCACACAGTCCGGGGACGTCTGGGGCAGCCGTACGCTGGCGGAGACCCTCCTGGCACCCACGCGGATCTACGTGAAGCCGGTTCTGGAGCTGCTCGGGCAGGTTCCCGTCTCTGCCCTGGCCCACATCACGGGCGGCGGTCTGCCGGAGAACCTGCCCCGCGTGCTGCCGGACGGGATGCGCGCCGTGGTCGACACCGCGTCGTGGGAGTGGCCCGCGGTCTTCGGCTGGCTGGCTGAAGCCGGCAACGTCGCCCGCGAGGAGATGTATCGCACCTTCAACTGCGGCATGGGCATGGCGGTCGTGGTTCCGGCCGAACGCGCCTCGGAATCCCTGGACATTCTCACTCAGGCCGGCGAGAAGGCCTGGATCGCGGGCAGGATCGAGGCCGGACCCCAGGACGTGGTGCTGGCTGGATGAGCCCGGCCCCGCTGGGCCTTGTCGTCCTCATTTCCGGCTACGGCAGCAACCTCCAGGCCATCATGGATGCGACGGCCTCCGGCGAAATCGCGACGCGGATTCGGGCGGTAATAAGCAACCGACCGGCGGCACCCGGCCTGGACAGGGCCCGGCAGGCGGGCATCCCGGCGGTCGTCGTGGAAGGCCGGCGGGGCCAGCCCCGGTCCGAATACGACAGCGCACTTCAGCGCGCGATCGAACCCTTTGAACCGGATCTCATTGCGCTGGCGGGTTTCATGCGCATCCTCACTCCCGGCTTCGTGCAGCACTACGCCGGCCGGATGCTCAATATCCACCCCTCCCTGCTCCCTCGCTACCGGGGTCTGCACACCCATCAGCGCGCGCTCGAAGCAGGTGACGCATTCCACGGCGCCAGCATCCACTATGTCACGGAAGAGCTCGACGGAGGACCTGTCGTTCGCCAGGCCAGGGTCCCGGTGCTGGACGGGGACGACGAAGCGTCGCTGGCGAACCGGGTGCAGCTCGCCGAACACCGCATTTACCCCGAGGTGATCGGCTGGGTTGCGAGCGGCCGGCTCGCCTGGCGCGATGGCGCGCCTTGGCTGGACGGGCAGCCGATGAACGGCCCGGTCGTGACCGAAACGGACGGACTCGGCGGCGTCAGGCCTTCGGGAGAGTAACGCCCTGCTGTCCCATGTACTTGCCGGCCCGGTCCCGGTAAGAGACCTCACACACGTCGTCGGCTCCGAAAAAGAGCATCTGGGCCACGCCCTCGTTGGCGTAGATTTTGGCCGGCAACGGCGTGGTGTTCGAGAACTCGAGGGTCACATGGCCCTCCCATTCGGGTTCCAGCGGCGTCACGTTCACGATGATGCCGCAGCGCGCATACGTGGACTTCCCCAGACAGACCGTCAGTACCTCGCGCGGAATACGGAAATACTCCACGGTTCTGGCCAGAGCAAAACTGTTCGGCGGAATGATGCACACATCCGCCTCCACGTCCACGAAACTGCTCTCGTCGAAGGCCTTCGGGTCGACCACGGCGGAGTTGATGTTCGTAAAGATCTTGAACTCCGAGGAGCAGCGGACGTCATAGCCGTAGCTCGACGTGCCGTAGCTGACCATCCGGCTGTCCCCCGAAGCGCGCACCTGGCCCGCTTCGAACGGCTCGATCATGCCGTGGTCCTGCGCCATGCGCCGAATCCAGCGATCAGACTTGATGCTCATCAGTCATCCTCGATCGTGATTGTCGGGATCCGGCCTCCGGCCCCCGAGGTCTGGGCCGCCAGCGCGGCGGCCATGCGTCGGGCGATATTGACGTAGGCGCGCGCCGGAGCCCCGTCCGGATCCGCCACGACGCTGGGATTGCCTTCGTCCGCCTCGGCGCGGATGCGAATATCCAGCGGCAGGCCGCCGAGCAGCGGAACTTCGTACTGGGAGGCCATCGACGCGCCGCCGCCGGAACCGAAAACCGGCTCCTCGTGGCCGCAGTTCGTGCAGACGTGCGTGCTCATGTTCTCGACGATACCCAGCACCGGGACCTGAACCTTGCGAAACATGGCCAGACCCTTTTTGGCGTCCAGCAGCGCGATGTCCTGGGGCGTGGTGACGATAACCGCGCCGCTCACGGGAACCTGCTGGGACAGGGTCAGCTGGATGTCACCGGTCCCCGGCGGCATGTCGACGAGCAGATAGTCCAGGTCGCCCCATTCCGTGTCGTTCATCATCTGCACGAGGGCCGAGGTCACCATGGGGCCGCGCCAGACCATCGGTTCGTCTTCGGAGATCAGAAAGCCGATGGACATGCAGCGAATCCCGTAGCCGACGAGCGGGTCGATACGTTTGCCGTCGCGGGTGGTCGGCCGCTGCCCGGACAGACCCAGCATGCGTGGCTGGCTCGGGCCGTAAATGTCAGCATCGAGAACGCCGACCCGTGCACCCTCCGACGCGAGGGCCAGCGCCAGATTGACCGTGGTCGTGCTCTTGCCGACCCCGCCCTTGCCCGAGGCAACCGCAATGATATTGCCGACCCGGTCCATGGGTTTCAGGTTCGGCTGCACCGGCTGCGCCGCCACGGCCCACTCCAGATCCAGTTTCAGCGACTCCACGCCCTCGGTTTCCCGGAGGTGGGCGCCCAACGCGGGCACCAGATCGCCGCCAAACCGGTCCGCCGGGATACCCAGCTTGAGAGCAATACGAGCCTGGTTGCCGTCCCGTTCGGCGGCACGGACCTCGCCTACGGAAACCAGCGGCCGGTCCAGAATGGGGTCGTGATAGGCCGCGACGGCGGCAAGAAGCTGTTCGTCCATCGGGTAATGCGAGCCTCGGGTGAGCGTTTTGAGGTGGGGTCGACTGGCGCGGGATTGTATCTCAGCCGGTTCGGCCTCGCAGGGCGGCGGAAGCCGGGCCGGATCCGGGCAGATGCCCGGAATGTGACGTGCATGACATAAAACGGTGTCATTGCCTTAGAATATGGAAAAATGCGACGCTGTTTCCCTGCACAAGCGCGCGCGCAGGCCGGGCGAAGGGATGGCCCGCAAAACAGGAACATGGCAGTCGAACGACGCGTGAGGAGTTCAGGCACAGGCGGTTTTCCGCCCGCCCCCCCATCCGGGAGGAGCTTTCCGGCCAGCAGCCGGCAAGGCGGCATGTTTGCGCCCGCCGTTCGCGAGGCCCGGCGGTGAGTCTGCTCGGCGGCCTGCGTTCGGATCGTCTGATCGCGAAACTGATGGCCTGTAGCGACATGGGCTCACCGGACGCCACCAGGACGATCGAAAAGCTGCAGCGCATCGCGCCGGCCGCGGTGCCGAAAATGATCGAGGAGCTGGCTTCGGCGGGCAAGCACCAGACCGAGATGCTGGTCGAGGGCCTGGCCACCCTTGCGGACACCAAGACGCTTCCGGCTTACCTGGAAGGTCTGGCGTCCGACAATCAGCGCGTTGCATCCGGGGTGGCCTGGGCGCTGGCCTCGAGCAAGGAATTCAATCCCAACCGGCTGCTGGACGTTCTCACGGACGAGGATGTGCCGACCTCGGCGGTCATCGAGATCCTGGCTACCCACAAGGAACGTCTCGACATCCGCCAGGTACTGACCCAGGCGTATGCGCTGGACACGGCCGAGAAAGCTGCCCTGTTCAAGATCGCCGCGGATATCGTCGACGACGAGGTCATTCCCGATCTGGTGGCGCGACTCGGCGGCAAGGATGTCGCCGCGAGAATTCATATCATGGACATCCTCTCGAAACACGACCGGCGGGATGTTCATCAGGGCCTGGAGGACCAGCTCAAAAGCAGCAACAAGCTGATCCGGCAGGCGGCGCTAACGGCGATTGCGCGGACCAAGGCCCGGCCCAACGTGGAGCTGCTTGCCAATCTGCTCAGGGACCCGGACCTGGACGTGCAGAACAAGGCGGTGGATGCCCTCATCCGGGTCAATCACCCGGACACCATGCGCCACCTGGTCGAGGTCCTGAAAGACGAGTCCGAGTACACCCGGCGGGCGGCGGTGGAAGTACTCAACGAAATCGGCACGCCGGAGTCGATCAAGGACCTGCTGGGCGCCCTGCGGGACGACGACTGGTGGGTCCGGGCCAGGGCCACCGATGCGCTCGCGAAGATCGGCGGTCCCAAAGTGGTCGATGCAGTGCTCCAGCTGGTCAACGACGAGGACGAGGAGATCCGCCGTTCCGCCATCGAGATTCTCAACACGACCGGTGACGAACGGGCAGTCAGCACCCTCATCAAGGCCACCCGCGACGAGGACTGGTGGGTCAGGGAACGGGCCGCCGACGCGCTGGCCGAGCTCGGTGACGAGCGGGCCTTGCCGGCGCTGGCTCAGATGCTCAAGGGAGACGCCCGTTCCATTCCGTCGGCGGTACGCGCCCTGGGCAAATTCGGCGATCAACGGCTGGTGAAGCCGATCCTGGCGCTCATGCAGCGGCGGGAGAAGGATATTCGGCTCGAGACCCTGCATGCGGCGGTCCGGCTCGCGAATGAAGACAACTTCGAGCAGATACGCGAAGCCGTCCAGGCGGCCGGGCAGGTGGACGACGATGCGGTTCGGCAGGCCTCGGCCGCGGCCATCCGCGAACTCGAGGAGCGCTTTTCCCCGACGAGCATGGCGGCCGCCGCGGATGCGGCTCGCTTCGAGGAACCGGAACGCACACTGCTGGTGGAGAGCAGCACGCCCGCGGTGGTTTCAGAACCTCCGTCGGTTCAGGAAACCCTCGACATCACGGCGCTCGAACCCGGGGACGTGGTGGACAAGCGCTACAAGTTCCTGCGCAAGATCGGCAAGGGCGCCTTCGGCACCGTGCTGCTCATGGAGGACATGGTGGTCGAGGAGCCGGTGGTGCTGAAGTTCCTCAACCCCAACGTGGCGTCGGACGAGGAGATGATGAAGCGGTTCGTGCACGAGCTGCGGTACTCCCGGAAGATCACCCATCGAAACGTGATCCGCATTTACGATTTTCTGTACATGCAGGGTCTCTACGCCATTTCGATGGAGTACTTCAACTCCCATCCCCTCGGCGAGGAGATCAAGGACGAGCAGCCGATGCCGCTGAAGCTTGCGGTGAAATATGCCTGCGATATCGCCACCGGCATGTCGGTCGCCCACCAGGCGGGAATCGTGCACCGCGATCTCAAGCCGGCGAACATCCTCATCGACAAGGAAGGCCTGCTCAAGATCGTGGATTTCGGCGTGGCCGCGGCGCGCAGCAGCGGCGACACCCAGCTGACCAAGACCGGCTATGTGATCGGCTCGCCGAAATACATGGCGCCGGAACAGATTCTCGGCAAGAAGGTGGACGAGAAGGCGGATATCTACAGCCTCGGCGTCATTCTCTACGAGATGCTTACCGGTATTCCGCCATACAGCCGCGGCGATCACATGGCGGTCATGTATCAGCACGTTCAGGGCAAGGCCGCACGCGCCCGGGACGTCAACAAGGACCTCCCGGAATCCGTTTCCGACGCGGTCGCCAAGTGCATGGCGGTGGACAAGAACAAGCGCTACGACAGCATGGACGAGCTGCGTTCCGTGTTCGGTCGTTTTCTCGCGGCGGGGGGCTAGAGAGCCATGGCACGCATCGACGCCTTTCTGAAGCTTGGCCTCGCCCAGGGCTGCTCGGATATCCATCTCGCCGTCGGCGTGCCACCCATGCTTCGCCTGCGTGGCGACCTGATGCCGATCAAGTTTCGCGAGCTGAGCAATTCCGAGCTCGAGAGCTACGTGCTCGAGGTCCTCACGGAAAAACAGCGGGAGCACTTCAAGGGCGGCAACGACCTGGATTTCTCCTACGTCACCGGCGAGGGCGGCCGGTTCCGGGTCAACCTGTTCCGCAAGGACACGGGCATCGGCGCGGTGTTCCGCTACATCCCCAGCGACATACCCAGTCTCGACGCGCTGAGTCTGCCGCCGATCCTGAAGAGCCTGTGCGACCACCATCAGGGCATGATCCTTGTCACCGGCGCCACCGGAACCGGCAAGTCCACGACTCTGGCGGCAATGATCGACCACATCAACAGCAGCCGCCAGCTGAATATCATCAGCCTCGAGGACCCGATCGAATTCGTTCATCGCAGCAAGAACTCTCAGATCATCCAGCGCGAACTGGGCACTCACATCAGCGCCTTCGCCGATGGCGTGCGCGCCGCGATGCGTGAAGATCCGGACGTCATCCTCGTCGGTGAGATGCGCGACGCCGAAACCATCAGTATGGCCATGACGGCCGCCGAGACCGGCCATCTGGTGCTGGGAACACTGCACACGACCGGCGCGGTAAAAACACTGGACCGGATCATCGACGCGCTGCCCGCGGAACAGCGCGAGCAGACCAAGACCTTCCTGTCCCAGAGTCTCAACGCCGTCATCACCCAGGTCCTCGCCAAGAGCACCGACGGCCGCAGCCGCAAGGCCATTCTCGAGATCATGGTGAACAACAAGGCCATTTCGAAGCTGATCATGGCCGACCAGAATCATCTCATTCCGTCTCAGCTGCAGACCGGCAAGGCGGACGGTATGCAGATGCTGGACCAGGCCCTGATGGAAGCCGTGCAGGCAAAGGAAATCGATCCGGATGATGCCTACCGTTTCTCGAATGACAAGAAACAGTTCGCGAAGCTGGTGACGGACACCAGCATCCTGCCGAAGCTGGAGCTGGAAGCATGATCCACCCGGGAGAGCCGATGCCATGGAACTGATCGAGGGCCTGCTTCGCCAGATGCTGGAACGCGACGGATCCGATCTGCACCTGGTCGCCGGTGACCCGCCCCGTATCCGGATCTACGGCGACCTGATCACCCTGGATCACCCGGTGCTCGACAGCGAGGCGCTGAAAATCGCCGTGGACGGCATTCTGCCGCGCGCCCAGGCGGAGATTTTCAAGCGCCATGACCAGGTCGATTTCGCCCACATGGTAGAGGGCCTGGCGCGTTTCCGGGTGAACGTGTTTCGCCATCTCGGCGGGATCGGCGCCATCATGCGGGCGATTCCATCGACCGCGTTGACCCTGGAAGAGCTGCGGATGCCGGACTCCGTGCGCAATCTGTGCAAGCACTCCCAGGGACTCATACTGGTCACGGGCAAGACCGGATCGGGCAAGTCCACCAGCCTCGCCGCGATGCTCGACAACATCAATCGGCGGCTGAAGGGGCATATCCTGACGATCGAGGACCCCATCGAGTTCGTGCACCAGCGCAAGGGCTGCCTGATCAGTCAGCGTGAGATCGGGATCCACGCCAAGTCCTTTGCGGGCGCGCTCCACTCCGCGCTGCGCGAGGATCCCGATGTCATCCTGGTCGGCGAACTCCGGGACCTCGAGACCATGAGCACCGCCATTACGGCCGCGGAGACGGGTATCCTCGTGATGGGGACGCTGCACACCAACGGCGCGGCGCAGACGGTGGATCGCCTTGTCAACGCGTTCCCGCCGGACAAGCAGCCCCACGTGAGAACCATGCTGTCCACGTCCCTGCGCGGCGTCATCTCCCAGCAGCTATGCAAGAAAAAGGGCAGCAGCGGCCGCGTCGCCTCCCTGGAAATCCTCATCAACACCCCGGCGGTCTCCAATCTGCTCCGCCAGGGCAAGCTGGACCAGCTGGAGAACGTCATGCAGTCCGGCATGAGCATCGGCATGCGAACGATGGACGGCGCCCTGCAGGAACTCGTGGACCAGCGGATGATCAGCGGGCGGGAGGCCTATGAAAAGGCGCTCAACAAGGACCGGTTCAAGCGCTACGCAAACGAACCGGCAGCCTGATCCGATCCTGACGCCTGTGGCATAATTCCGCCGCCCCTGGCTGCGGACCCGACATGAATCCCACCCGCCATATCCTGGTAACCAGCGCTCTTCCCTACGCCAATGGCGCGCTCCACCTGGGCCACCTCCTCGAGGCCATCCAGACCGACATCTGGGTCCGGTTTCAGAAGATGCGCGGCCACCGCTGTACCTACGTCTGCGCCAGCGATGCTCACGGCACGCCCATCATGCTGCGTGCTCGCAAGGACGGCATCTCGCCGGAGGCCCTGATCGAGGCCATGAGCCGTGAGTTCGAGCGGGACTACGCGGATTTCCTGGTCCGCTTCGACAACTTCCACACCACGCACTCGACCGAGAACAAGACCCTCGTGGAAGGCATTTTCTCTGCCCTGGATACGGCGGGTCACATCCAGGCCCGAACGATCCGCCAGGCCTACGACACCCAGGAGCAGATGTTCCTGCCGGACCGTTTCGTGCGCGGCGAATGCCCGGTCTGCGGAACGGCCGACCAGTACGGCGACAGCTGCGAAGCCTGTGGGTCCACCTACTCGCCCGCGGATCTCATCAATGCGAGATCCGCCCTGTCCGGCACGCCACCGGTGGAGCGGGACTCCGAGCATCTGTTTTTCCGCCTCGGCCAGTTCGACGCCATGCTGCGGGAGTGGGCGGATTCGGGCACGCTGGACGACGGCGTCCGGCGGAAGCTCAACGAATGGTTCGAGGCCGGGCTGCAGGACTGGGACATCACCCGCGACGCACCGTATTTTGGCTTCGAGGTGCCCGGTCATCCCGGCAAGTTTTTCTATGTCTGGCTGGACGCGCCAGTCGGCTACATGGCCAGTTTTCTTCAGCTCTGCGAACGCCATCCGGAGCTGGACTTCGACGCCTACTGGCGGCGCGGCTCGGAGACCGAGCTGTACCACTTCATCGGCAAGGACATCATGTATTTTCATGCGCTGTTCTGGCCGGCGGTTCTCCATGGTGCGGGCTATCGGGTTCCCGATGCGGTGTTCGCCCACGGCATGCTCAACGTGAACGGCGAGAAGATGTCGAAATCCCGCGGCACGTTCATCAAGGCGCGAACCTATCTGGAGCACCTGGACCCGGAGTATCTGCGCTACTACTTCGCCAGCAAGCTGGGCCCGGGGGTCGACGACATCGACCTGAGCCTCGACGACTTCATCCAGAAAGTGAACTCGGACCTGGTGGGCAAGCTGGTCAACATCGCCAGCCGCTGTGCGGGCTTTGTCCATCGCCTCGCCGACGGGCGGCTCGCGGCGGATCTGGCGGAACCCGCCCTGCACGCAGCGATTGCCGATGCGGTCGGTCCGCTGGCGGAGGCCTACGAGGGCCGGCGGTACGGGCACGCCATGCGGGAAATCATGGCGCTCGCCGATCAGGCCAACCAGTACATCGATCTGCACAAACCCTGGAAGCTGGCGAAGGAGCCCGGCAACGAGGCGACCGTCCAGGCGGTGTGCACCCAGGGCCTGAACGCTTTCCGCAGCCTGACCGCATATCTCAAACCGGTATTGCCGGGGCTCGCGGCGCGGGCCGAAGCGTTCCTGCAGATTCCGGAACTGACCTGGGAAGACGCCGGGCGGCCGCTTCTGGACCACCGGATCGGCGCCTTCAAACCGCTCCTGCAGCGGGTCGATCCAAAAACCGTCGCGGCCATGCTGGACGACTCCCGTGAGAACGTGTCCAAGGCGGCGGCGCCAGAGCCCGCCGCCGCGCCCGGGACCGGTGACACGGAGACGGAAACCGCCCAGATCACGATTGATGACTTTCTCAGGGTCGATCTGCGGGTGGCGAGAATCGTCAGCGCCGAGCGGGTCGATGGCGCCGACAAGCTGCTGCGTCTGGAACTGGACGTCGGTTCGGGGGACGCGGAGCGCACCGTATTCTCGGGCATCCGGTCGGCCTATGAGCCCGACGCCCTGACCGGGCGGCTCACCGTGGTGGTCGCGAACCTCAGGCCCCGGAAGATGCGTTTCGGCGTATCCGAGGGCATGGTTCTGGCCGCGGGCCCGGGCGGGCGGGACATCTTTCTCCTGGCCCCCGATTCCGGGGCCACACCGGGAATGCGAGTGACCTGAGGGCCGCGCTCCGGGCCGCCCGGGCACTCGCCTTCTGGTATTCTTGGACCCTTCCGCGGCCTCTCCCCGGCGGGAGAGGTTTCCACCCGATTAAAGGCGTAAAACGGCCACCATGACCGAACTCGCCCTGATTCTTGTCAGCACCGTCCTCGTCAATAACTTCGTGCTCGTGAAGTTTCTCGGGCTGTGCCCGTTCATGGGCGTCTCCAGGAAGCTGGAGACGGCTACCGGCATGGCCCTGGCAACGACCTTCGTGCTCACGCTGTCCTCCGCGCTCAGCTATCTGGTCAATACCGCCCTGCTGGCGCCCCTCGGGCTCGAGTATCTGCGCACCATTGCCTTCATCCTCGTGATTGCCGGCGTGGTGCAGTTCACGGAGATGGTCGTCCGTCAGGCGAGCCCCCTGCTCTACCAGGTTCTCGGCATTTACCTGCCGCTGATCACGACCAACTGCGCGGTGCTGGGCGTGGCCTTGCTCAACGTGCAGGAGAGCCACGGCTTTCTCGAGTCCCTCGTCTACGGGTTCGGCGCCGCGGTCGGGTTCTCCGTCGTCATGATTCTCTTCGCCGGCATTCGCGAGCGGGTCGCCGCGGCCGACGTGCCCGTGCCCTTCCAGGGGGCCGCCATCGCCCTCATCACCGCCGGCCTGATGTCCCTCGCCTTCATGGGCTTCGCCGGCCTGGTCAAGGGCTGATCATGCTAATCGCAGTACTGGCGGTCGCGGGTCTCGCGACGGTTCTGGGCTTGGCGCTGGGCTACGCCGCCGTGCGTTTCCGGGTCGATTCCGACCCGGTAGTGGACCAGATCGACGCGCTGCTGCCGCAGACCCAGTGCGGCCAATGCACCTATGCGGGCTGCCGCCCCTATGCCGAAGCCATTGCCGGCGGTGATGCGGAAATCAATCAATGCCCGCCGGGCGGCGAAACCACCATCCGGGCGCTGGCCGACCTGCTCGACCGGGACTTCAAGCCGCTCAATCCGGAGCACGGCACCGAGAAGCCGCCCGCCCTGGCGGTGATCGACGAAGACACCTGTATCGGCTGCACCCTGTGCATTCAGGCCTGCCCGGTGGATGCCATTCTGGGTGCCGGCAAGCAGATGCATACCGTGATCGCCGCCGAGTGCACCGGCTGCGAGCTGTGTCTGCCGCCCTGCCCGGTGGACTGCATCATCATGGAACCGGTGCCCACAACGCTGGAAACCTGGAAATGGCCGAAGCCGCTCGCAAGGGCCGTGGGGGACGAACGTTGAGCGCTGCCCGCTTGTTCAAGTTTCACGGCGGGGTTCACCTGGAGGGCCACAAGGATATCGCCACCGCCAGGCCTATCCAGGTCGCCGGCGTACCCTCCCGCCTTGTGCTGCCGCTGAACCAGCATGTCGGCGGCCCGGCCGAAGCCCTCGTCGCCGAGGGTGACAAAGTGCTTCGGGGTCAGCCGATCGGCCGGCCGACCGGCTACGTGGGGGCGGGAGTCCACGCCTCCAGTTCCGGAACCGTCATCGCGATCAGGGATCATCCGGTGCCGCATCCCAGTGGTCTGACAGCGCCCTGCGTCGTCATACAGACCGATGGAGAGGACCGGTCCTGGGACGGCTACGACCCGCTCAGCAACTACCGCACCCTGAACGGGCCCGCGCTGCGCGCCCGGGTCCGGGAGGCCGGTCTGGTCGGCCTCGGCGGAGCCGCATTCCCTACCGCGGTCAAGCTATCGGCGGGCTCCGGGCTGAAGGCACTGATCCTCAACGGCGCGGAGTGCGAGCCCTACATCTGCTGCGACGACATGCTGCTGCGCGAACGCGCATCGGAGGTCATCGCGGGTGCCCAGGCCCTGCTCCACGCGCTGGAGATCGAGCGCTGCGTGATCGCCATCGAGGACGACAAGCCCGAGGCGCTCACCGCCCTGAACGCCGCGCTGGAGCAAGAGGCAGACCCGCGGCTGCGGGTCGTCGTCGTGCCCTGTCTGTATCCGGAAGGCGGAGAGAAGCAGCTCATCCAGGTGCTCACCGGAGAGGAAGTGCCCGCCAGCGGGGTCCCTCCAGATATCGGCTATCTGGTGCACAACGTCGGCACGGCGGCCGCGGTGGCCAGGGCTGTGCTTCAGGGCGAACCGCTGATCTCCAGGATCGTTACGGTCACCGGCAGCGGCGTGGCGCGGCCCGGTAACGTGGAGGTCCGTCTCGGCACACCGGTGGCCGACGTCATCGATGCCTGCGGCGGGTATACCGAAGATGCGCGCCACCTCATCATGGGCGGCGGGATGATGGGCTTTCCGCTTGCCTCGGCGGAGGTACCGGTCATCAAGGCGACCAATTGCCTGCTGATCGCCACGGAGGCGGACATTCGTCCCCGCCAGCCGGCGCTGCCGTGTATCCGCTGCGGGGAATGCGCGGTTGCCTGCCCGGCTCACCTCCTGCCCCAGCAGCTGTACTGGCACGCCCGATCGGAAAATTTGGACGCCGCCACGGAAACCGGCCTGTTTGACTGCATCGAATGCGGAAGCTGTGACGTGGTCTGTCCCAGCAACATTCCCCTGACCAGCTATTTCCGGTTCGCCAAGGCCGAGGTGTTCGCCCGGGAGCGCGAGCGCGTCAGCTCCGACCTGGCCCGGGAGCGATTTGAGGCTCGCGAGCAGCGCCTGGCCGCGGAGGCCGAGGCGAAACGCGCGAAAACCGAAGCGCGCAAGAAGGCCCTGAAGAAGGCCGGCGAGGACAGCAGCACCCGCAAGGCCATGATCGACGACGTGGTCGCGCGGTCAAAGGCAAGAAAAGCCGACGCTTCCGGGGATAAGGGATCCAGCTGATGGCGTTGCCGGCGACCCACCCGCCCCACGTAAGGCCGAAAACCAGCGTCACACGCGTCATGGGCGAGGTGGTCGCGGCGCTCATCCCGGCGACGGCGGTCTATGTCTGGTTCTTCGGACCGGGGCTGCTGCTGAACATGGCGGTCGCCGTGGCGGTGGCGGTGGCGTCGGAAATTGCCGTCCTGCGCCTGCGGGGCCGTGATGCCGGCGCCAGCCTGAAGGACCTGTCAGCGGTCGTGACAGCGGTGCTCCTGGCCTTCGCCCTGCCACCGCTGACCCCCTGGTACGTGACGGCCATCGGCAGCCTGTTCGCCATCGTCTTCGCCAAACAGCTCTACGGCGGTCTGGGCTACAACCCGTTCAACCCGGCCATGGCGGGCTACGTGGTTCTGCTGATTTCGTTCCCGGCGGAACTGACCCGCTGGCTTCCGGCGGTGCACGCGGGCCTGGAGAGCGGCTACGTGGACTTCGGGACGACGCTGGCCTACTTCGTCTCCGGCGCCCTGCCGGCGGGTGTCAGCTGGGACGCCATCGGCGGGGCCACACCGCTGGACGACCTCAAGACCCGACTGTCCGTGGCCGAAACAATCAGCGAGATACGAGCCGCGCCCCTCTACGGAGACTTTGGCGGCAAGGGCTGGGAATGGGTCAGCAACGCCGTCGCGCTCGGCGGCGTCTGGCTGCTTTTCCGGAAGGTCATTCGCTGGCACATCCCGGTCGGCGTGCTGGCCGGACTCACCTTCCCGGCCACCGTCGCGTATCTCCTGGATCCCGGTTCCCATCCGTCACCGGGCTTTCACCTCTTCAGCGGCGCCACCATGCTCGCGGCCTTCTTTATCGCCACCGATCCGGTGTCCGCGGCGACCAGCCCCCTCGGACGCTTGATCTATGGCTTCGGCATCGGCCTTTTGACCTTTGTGATCCGCTCCTGGGGCGGCTATCCCGATGGTGTCGCGTTCGCGGTGCTGCTGATGAACATGGCGGTGCCGACTATCGACCGCTACACCCGACCCCGGATCTTCGGTCATGTCAGCTGACTCTCCGGGCCTTGCCCGGAACATGGGGCTGGCCACGGCCCTGCTGGCCGGTTTCTCTATCTTTGGCGTTGCCCTGGTGGCAGTCACCGAACAGGTCACCCGAGAACGCATCGCGGCCAATGAGCGTGCTTACACCCTGAGGTCCCTGGACGAAATTCTGCCGCCGGAGTCGCGCAACAACGAGATGTTCACGGACACGATCACCGTCACTGATCCGGAACTGCTCGGGAGCGACCAGCCCGTTACGGTATACCGGGCCCGTCTCGACGGCCGGCCGGTGGCTGCCATTCTGCGGATCACCACACCGAACGGGTACTCCGGACCCATTCGCCTCCTGGTCGGTATTTTCGACGACGGCCGCGTGGCCGGCGTTCGCGTGGTCGGCCATCGCGAAACGCCGGGGCTGGGAGACGCCATCGAATCGGATCGCTCCGACTGGATCCTCGACTTCGCCGGCCGGTCCCTGGGCGATCCGCCGGAAGCGGGCTGGTCAGTCAAGCGCGACGGCGGCGTGTTCGACCAGTTCACCGGCGCCACGATCACGCCCCGGGCGGTCACGCGGGCGGTGCGGGATGCCTTGATATACTTCCGGACGCATCGCGACGACCTGTTTGCAGCCCCGCCCGAGGAACATGAGCCGTGAGTGTCAGCAATCGGGACGTCATGCTCGACGGCCTCTGGAAAAACAATCCGGGACTGGTCCAGCTACTCGGCCTGTGCCCGTTGCTGGCGGTCACCGGCACGTTCATCAACGGCCTCGGGCTGGGCATCGCCACGACCCTCGTGCTGATCGGCTCCAACCTGGTCGTCTCTGTCATCCGCAACGTCGTCCGTCCGGAAATCCGGATACCGATTTTCGTACTCGTGATTGCTTCCCTGGTAACCGCCGTCGAACTTGGCATGCAGGCCTGGTTTCACGATCTCTACCGGATGCTGGGCATTTTCATCCCGCTGATCGTTACCAACTGCGCCATCATCGGCCGTGCCGAGGCCTTCGCGTCCCGCGAACCACCCGGGCGGGCCGCGCTGGACGGTCTGATGATGGGACTGGGCTTTACGGGTGTCCTCGTGGTTCTCGGTGCGGCCCGGGAAATTATCGGTCACGGCACGCTCTTTGCCGGCGCGGAAATGATGTTCGGCCCGGCCGCCGCGCAGCTGGAACTCAGTCTGCCGGGCGGCCTGCTGCTTGCCGTGCTGCCGCCCGGCGCGTTCATCGGCCTCGGCCTGCTGATTGCGGCAAAGAACGTCATCGATGCCCGGTCGACGCGCCGCGCCCGCCGTGCCGACATTCTGGCAACAGCGGAGCCTTCTGTGTGAACCGCGAGAAGCGGCGTGAGATTTTCAGCCGCCTGAAGGCCGCCAACCCGCGGCCCACCACGGAGCTGGAATACCGCTCGCCCTTCGAGCTTCTGATTGCGGTAATCCTGTCGGCGCAGGCGACTGACAAGGGCGTCAACAAGGCCACGGCGCGTCTGTTTCCGGTCGCGAATACGCCTGAAGCGATTTTTTCGCTGGGCGTGGACGGGCTCAAGTCCTACATCCGGACCATCGGCCTGTTCAACGCAAAAGCCGAGAACATCATCAAGACCTGCGCGATACTGAACGACAAGCATGCGGGCGAGGTGCCGCGGACGCGGGCCGAACTGGAGGCCCTCCCGGGAGTGGGCCGCAAGACCGCCAACGTCATTCTGAACACCGCTTTCGGGGAACCCACGATTGCCGTCGACACGCATATCTTTCGGGTCGCGAACCGGATCGGTCTGACCCGGGGCAAGACGCCGCTGGCCGTGGAAAAAGGGCTACTGAAATCCACGCCGGCGGAGTTTCTTACCGACGCCCACCACTGGCTGATCCTCCACGGCCGCTATGTGTGCAAGGCGCGCCGGCCCGAGTGCGAGCGCTGTATCGTCGCGGACCTGTGCGAGTTTCGCGGCAAGACATCGGCGATCCCGGCCGACCTGCCGTTGACCGGAGCCTGAACGATGCTGTTCGGCGCCGATCGAGAAGCTCTGCGCCTGGCCTGGGCCCGGGCATGGCGGCGGCGCCGGGAGGGCCTGCCGCTGGAGGCTCTGGATGCGGCGCTGGCCGACGTGGTCGATCTGCACCCGGAGTATCAGCCGCTGCTGGAGAAACTATCACCGGGAGCGGCCGGCGAAGGCTCGGACGACCTGGGCCGGACCTGGCTACCCGAGGACGGCGAATCCAATCCATTCCTCCACATGGGCATGCATATGGCGATCCGCGAGCAGGTATCCACCGACCGGCCCGCGGGCATACGCCGGGTCCATGAGCAGCTAACGAAAGCAGCCGGAGACCGGCACGTAGCCGAGCACCGCATGATGGAAGCCCTCGGAGAGGCCCTGTGGCAGGCGCAGCGCAGCGGCACGGCGCCTGACGAGCAAGCCTACCTCGAGGCGCTGATCGCCCTGTCAGGGCGCTGAGCGCGGCGCGCCGGCGGGGCAGCATGGGCCCGGCTGCCAAGGTGAAATATTCATGGGCCTTGGCCGGTCTACTAGGCCAACGGGGCTTCAGAAGGAGCTCCGGGATACGCAGCGACAGCGATGAATCACAGGAGCGATCGGCATGGGCAAACCCCATCAGCCCGGAACCTATCCGGTAAGCGGCGTCGGACTCGGGCTTCGGAGAAGCATGCTCGACGAGTGGCAGGCCGAACCGCCGGAGGGCATCGACTTCCTGGAAGTGGCTCCGGAGAACTGGATTGGCCTCGGCGGCCGGCTCGGTGAGCGGTTCTCCTGGTTTACCGGGCGCTATCGGTTTGTGACCCACGGCCTGTCCCTGTCGCTGGGCGGACCGGCCCCCCTGGACGAGACCTTCCTCCAGCGGATCAAGCGCTTTCTGGATACCCATGGAATTGCCTGCTACACCGAGCATCTCAGCTACTGCAGCGACGACGGGCACTTGTACGACCTGATGCCGATCCCGTTCACCGCCGAGGCCGTGTCCTATGTGGCCGGTCGGATCCGCCGCACCCAGGACATCCTGGAACGCCCGATCGCCATCGAGAACGTTTCCTACTATGCCGCGCCGGGTCAGGAGATGGACGAAATCGATTTCGTGCGCGCGGTGCTGGAAGAGGCCGACTGCCAGCTTCTGCTCGATGTGAACAACATCGTGGTAAACAGCATCAACCACGGCTACGACGCCGAAGCGTACTTGAAGGCCCTGCCGGCGGATCGGGTCGTCTACTTTCACGTCGCCGGGCACTACGTGGAGGCCGAAGATCTCCGGGTCGATACGCACGGCAGTGATGTGAGTGATCCGGTGTGGGATCTCCTGGACAAGGCCTATGCCCATTTCGGCGTCGTGCCGACCCTGCTGGAAAGGGATTTCAACATTCCTTCCCTTGCCGAACTGGGGACGGAACTCGAACATATCCGTGCGCTGCAGGCCCGCTATCTGCCCGGCGCGCATACCGGTCCGGCCGCCGATCATGGCTGATCCCGAGCGCCTCCGGGACCTGCAGCTCGCCTTTGCCGCCCACATCCGGGACCCGCAGAACCGGCCGGCCCCGGCGGGGATCGAGGACCGGCGCATGGCGATCTACCGGGAGCTGTTCTTCAACAATGTCCGCGACCTGCTCGGGCGGGGCTTTCCGGTCCTGAGAAAGATACTCGGGGCCGAGCGCTGGGACGAGGTGATCCGGGATTTCCTGGTCCGCCATCGTGCCCATACCCCGCTGTTTCTGGAGCTGCCCCGGGAGTTTCTCGCCTATCTGCGCGACAAACGCCAGGCCGGGGCCGGCGACCCCCCGTTCATGCAGGAGCTCGCCCATTACGAATGGGTGGAGCTGGCCCTGTCGGTGGACGAGCGCAGGCTGGAGTCGATTCCGGCGGACCCCTCGGGCGATCTCCTGGATGAAGTCCCGCTGGTATCGCCGCTGGCCTGGGCCTTGTCCTATCGCTTTCCCGTTCACCGGCTGGCACCGGATTTCCAGCCCGGGCAGCCCGGCGATGACCCGACCCTTCTGGTCGTGTTCAGAAGCCGCGACCACCGCATCGGATTCCTCGAGATCAACCGGGTCACGGCTCGTCTGCTGGAGCTCCTCGGCGATCCCGACGCCGCGATCACGGGTCGCGCGGCCCTCGAAAGCATCGCCGACGAACTCGCCCACCCCAACCCGGCGGCGGTGGTAACGGGCGGCCGGGAACTGCTTGAAGACCTTCGTACCCGTGACGTGATCCTGGGCACCCGGATTACCGATCGGGCTGACCGGCATGACGCCCCTGACGATCCACAGACAGGGCAAAACTAAGGAGAGCGGCTCATGGCCAGTCTCGTGAACACCTACAACTCCCTCCACGACAGCCTGTTCGGCAGGCTGCAGTTCCTGGACGGCCTGGGCCCCCTCGCGCTTCGGCTCTATCTCGTCCCGGTGTTCTGGGTAGCCGGCACCAACAAGCTGGCCGGTTTCGACAGCGTGGTCGAGTGGTTCGGCAACAGTGACTGGGGACTGGGGCTGCCCTTTCCGGCGCTCATGGCATTCCTCGCCACATGGACCGAGATTATCGGCGCGGTGTTGCTCCTGGTCGGACTCGCCGTGCGCTGGATCAGCGTTCCGCTCATGATCACGATGCTCGTGGCCATCTTCGCCGTGCACTGGGACAACGGCTGGCAGGCCGTCCACGACCTCCAGAGCGCGTTCCCGGCCCCCGACGCGTCCGCCGCCATCGAGCGGCTCGACCGGGCCAAGGTCATTCTGCAGGAACACGGCAATTACAGCTGGCTCACCGAGAAGGGCGGTTTCGTGGTGTCCAACAACGGCATCGAATGGGGCGTTACCTATTTCGTCATGCTGCTGGCTCTGTTCTTCACCGGCGGCGGGCGGTATTTCAGCCTCGACTACTGGCTGGGCCGCTGGGCCCGCCGAAGCTGATCCGTCGCCGCGGGCGACGGGCAATCGTCGGCTTTTTCCCGACCCGCCGACTATCCTCCTGCGGGAGCACGCCGCGCGGGAAGAGGTTTTGCCCATGGAATTCACCATTCAGATTCTCCAGCTCCTGGTCTATCTGTTCGTAGCCCTCGTGGGCGTCGGCGTACTGGCAATCGGGGTCATGTACGTGGTGGACGTCACCCAGACGCGCCACGCCATTCGCCACAACTTCCCGGTGGTCGGCCGCTTCCGTTACCTGTTCGAACACCTGGGAGAGTTCTTCCGCCAGTATTTCTTCGCCCTGGACCGGGAGGAAATGCCGTTCAACCGTGCCGAACGATCGTGGGCCTACCGGGCCGCCAAGGGAGAGAACAACACCGTGGCCTTCGGGTCCACCCGGGATCTCCGCCCCACCGGGACCCTGATATTCGCCAATGACGCCTACCCCGCTCTGGACGAGGACGGTTCCTCGGACGGGCCCGTTCTCCTGGGGCCCTATTGCGACAAACCGTACGAGGCGCCGTCGTTCTTCAATATCTCGGCCATGAGCTACGGGTCGATATCCCGGCCGGCCGTCCGGGCCCTGTCGCGGGGCGCTGCCGCGGGAGGCATCTGGCTGAATACCGGCGAGGGTGGGCTATCCGAGTATCACCTCGAAGGCGGCTGCGACATCGTCTTCCAGCTCGGCACCGCCAAGTACGGGGTCCGCGATGCCCATGGACGGCTTTCCGAAGAGCGGCTGGCCGACGTGGCCGGCCACGAGACGGTCCGGATGTTCGAGATCAAGCTCAGCCAGGGGGCCAAGCCGGGAAAAGGCGGCATCCTGCCGGGCGCAAAGGTCACTCCCGAAATCGCGGCGATCCGCGGCATACCGGAAGGCGAGGATTCCATCAGTCCCAACCGCCACCCCGACGTGGGCAGCGCAGCCGAACTGCTCGACCTGATCGCCCGGGTCCGGAGCGTCACCGGAAAACCCACCGGGTTCAAGGCGGTCATCGGTGCCCCGGAATGGCTGGACGAGCTGTTCCTCGAAGTGCTGCGCCGCGGCCTGGAAAGCGCGCCGGATTTCATCACCGTCGACAGCGCCGACGGCGGAACCGGTGCTGCGCCGATGAGCCTCATCGACAACATGGGTCTTCCGATCCGGGAGAGCCTGCCCATGGTCGTCGACAAGCTCGATGAATACGATCTGCGCCCGCGCGTGCGCGTGATCTCCAGCGGCAAACTGATCACGCCGGTCGGGGTGGCGGGTGCCCTCTGTGCCGGGGCCGACTTCGTCAACTCGGCGCGGGGGTTCATGTTTGCGCTGGGCTGCATCCAGGCAATGCAGTGCAACAAGAACACCTGTCCCACGGGTGTCACCACCCATGACCCGCGGCTTCAGAAGGGACTCGACGTCGGCGACAAGGCCGAGCGGGTGCGCAGGTATGCGGACAACCTGCGCTCCGAGGTGGGCGTCATTGCCCACTCCTGCGGGGTTTCCGCACCCCGCTTGCTGCGCCGGCGCCATTGCCGGGTGGTGATGGACCAGGGCCGTTCGCTACCGCTGGAGGAAATCTACCCCTACTATGCAGGGAAACGCCGCGTCGCCTGAGGTCATCGCCTTCGGGATGCGGCCTGGACAGGGGGGTGATGAAGGCACTCTGTATTACATCGCAGAGCGACACGCTCAACAGCATCCGGCCGGAGGCCGAGACGCTGATCGGCCTCGCTCGGGCCGGTGTCGAGATGAGCGTGATGACCCAGGGTGACTCGGTTTATGCCCAGCCCATGCGCGAGGCGGGGATACGGGTCGTGGACTTCGTTCCCGCGAAGAAGTTCGACCGCAACGCCGTGCGCTTCATCCGCGAGGATCTTGTGGTTCATTGCCACGATATCCTCCACCTGTTCAACAACAAGGCCATCGCCAACGGGCTGATTGCCGCCCGGGACTCTTCGGTCAAGGTCATTACCTACCGTGGACAGACGGGCAACGTGCATCGCTACGACCCGGTGGCCTGGATGACCCACCTGAGTCCCCGTATCGACCGCATCGCCTGTGTCGCCAACTCGGTCCGTGACGATCTGCGGCTGCGCCGCAAGGACCCCGAGCACGTCGTGACCATTTACAAGGGCCACGATCTCGACTGGTACAAGGACGAACCCGCCGATCTCGGGGCACTCGGCGTACCCGAGGGTGTGTTCACGGTCGCCGTGGTCGCCAACTACCGGCCCCGCAAGGGAATCGAGCATGTGGTGGACGCGGCCCGGCACCTTCCCAGGGGCGTGCCGGTGCACTTCCTTCTGGTCGGGGCGGATCTCGACCGGCCCGAGCTGACCCGGCGGATTGCAGCGAGCCCGCTCGCCGATCGATTCCATGTGCTGGGCTTCCGGCGCGACGCGCCGGCCATCACAGCCGCCTGCGACACCTCGATCCTGGCGTCGGTGAAGCGCGAGGGCCTGCCGAAGACCGTGATCGAATCGATGGTCTACCGGGTGCCGCCGGTGGTCACCGATACCGGCGGCTCCGCGGAGCTGGTCGTCCATGGCGAGTGCGGCCTCGTGGTTCCGCCCCGCAACCCGGCCGCGATAGCGGAAGCCCTCATGTATCTGTGGGAGCATCCGGCCGAGCGGGAAGCCATGGGCAGAAAGGCCCGGGAACGCATCGACCGGAACTTCAACATCCGGACAACCATCGCCGAGACTCACGCCCTCTATCGGGATGCGATCGGCGAAGCCGGTTAGCGCTTGCGGGGCATGTACAGGTCGGTGAGCGTGCCTTCGAAGGCCTCGGCCGCCATGGCGACGGTCTCCGACAGTGTCGGATGCGGATGGATTGTCAGCCCCACATCCGCTGCATCGCAGCCCATTTCGATGGCGAGGCCGACTTCGGCGATCAGATCCCCGGCACTGGTGCCCACGATACCGCCACCCAGAACCCGGCCGGAGTCGGGATCGAACAGCAGCTTGGTGAAGCCTTCGTCTCGTCCGATCGCCAGCGAGCGGCCGCTGGCCGCCCACGGAAAGGCCGCTTTTTCGTAGCTGACACCGTCGCGCCTTGCGTCTTCCTCGGTGAGGCCTACCCAGGCTACTTCCGGATCCGTATAGGCCACCGAAGGGATTGTGCGGGCGTCGAACGCAACCTGGTGGCCGGCGGCGGCTTCGGCGGCCACCTTGCCCTCGTGAGTGGCCTTGTGGGCCAGCATGGGCTGTCCCACGACGTCGCCGATGGCGAAGATGTGCGGGACGTTCGTCCGCATCTGCCGGTCCACGGCGATATAGCCTCGTTCGTCGACGTTCACCCCGGCATTCGCGGCATCCAGCGCACCCCCGTTGGGCCGTCTGCCTACGGCCACGAGCACACGGTCATAGGTCTGCGGCGCGGGCGCGTCCGCGCCATCGAAGCTGACCGTCAGACCGGACCCGGAGGCCTCCACGGCTGTAACGCGCACGCCGGTCAAAATGGACTCGTAGCGGGCAGCCACGCGTTTCTGGAGAGGCCGGACCAGGTCGGGATCACAGCCCGGCATCAGCTGTTCGGTGAGCTCCACGACCGTCACCTTGACCCCCAGGGCGTCATACACCGTAGCCATTTCCAGGCCGATGATGCCCCCGCCGATCACCAGCATTCGTTCTGGCAGGTCTTCCAGCTCCAGCGCGCCGGTTGAATCGATCACCCTCGGATCATCGGGAACGCCGGGCAGGCTGACGGGCTGAGAGCCCGCGGCGATGATGCAGTGCTCAAAGGCCACGCGTTGTACCCCGTCGGCTCCGGTTACCTGCAGCTCATGGGGTGAGGTGAAGCGGGCCGTGCCGGTGAGCACGCGCACCTTGCGCTTTTTTGCCAGCCCCGACAGTCCGCCCGTAAGGCGGGAGACAATTCCCTCCTTCCAGCCCCGCAGACGATCCGTGTCGATCCGCGGCGGGCCGAACTCGATGCCGTGCGCTCCCATTTCGCTGGCTTCCTCGATCACCCGTGCCGCGTGAAGGAGGGCCTTGGAGGGAATACAGCCGACATTCAGACACACGCCACCGAGGCTTGGGTAGCGCTCGACAAGCGTGACGTCCATGCCGAGATCCGCCGCCCTGAACGCCGCCGTATAGCCCCCCGGACCGGCACCGATAACGACCAGAGAACCCGCCGTCACGTCGGCCGGCTTTGAGGCAGCCGGGTCCGGAGCTGCGCGGGTGCCGGCAGGCTCGGCGGCCGGGCTCCCGGTCTGCGTCGAAGCGACGCCCGGCGCGGCACCCTCGGCCGCCTCCACCCGAACAATGACCGTGCCCTCCGAAACCTTGTCGCCCACGGAAACGGCAACGGCAGTAACCGTGCCCGCAACGGTGGCCGGCACGTCCATCGACGCCTTGTCCGTCTCCAGCGTGATCAGCGGGTCCTCGACGTCGATCGTGTCGCCCGCGGCGACGTGCACCTCGATGACATCGACGGCATCGAAGTCGCCAATGTCGGGGACCCGGATCTCGGTGTGTTCTGGCATCGCGATGTCCTCAGGCAAGCAGTCGTTCGACATCGCCGAGCAGCTCGGCCAAATGACGGGTGAAACGCACCGCCGCGGCGCCGTCGATCACCCGGTGGTCGTATGACAGTGACAACGGAAGCATCAGGCGGGGCACGAATCCTTCACCGTCCCAGACCGGCGCCATGGCCGAGCGGGAGACACCGAGGATTGCCACTTCGGGCGGATTGATGATCGGCGTAAAGGCGGTGCCGCCGATGCTGCCCAGGCTGGATACCGTAAAGCAGCCTCCCTGCATGTCGGCTGCAGCCAGTTTCCCGTCCCGGGCCTTCGCGCTCAGCTCACCCAGGTCCCGGGCAATCTCGAACAGGCGCTTCCGGTCCACGTCGCGAATCACCGGCACAACCAGGCCATTGGGCGTATCCGCCGCGAACCCCAGGTGCACGTATTTCTTGACGACGAGCTGTTCGCCGTCGGCGTGCAGGGAGGTATTGAATCCCGGGAATTCCTTCAGCGCCTTGGCGCAGGCCATAACGATGAAGGCCAGGGGTGTCAGGCGCACTCCGTCCTTCTCCGCGTCCTTCTTCAGCTCCTGCCGGGCCGCCTCCATGTCGGTGATGTCGGCTTCGTCGAACTGGGTGACATGGGGAATATTGACCCAGCTCGCATGCAGGCGCGGGCCCGAGATCTTCTGTACCCGTGTCAGCGGCTGAAGCTCGATTTCACCGAATTTTGCGAAGTCCGCGGTAGGCAGCGCCGGCAGCCCGGAACCGGCGGCCGCGGATGCCGGTGC
>JARFQW010000200.1 GCA_029287575.1 Gammaproteobacteria bacterium
TGCCGACCGGGTACGGCGCCGCCAGCGACTGGTCGTTGACGAAGTGCCGACCGGGCCGGTAGACCGGCATGTCACGGCCCGGCAGGGCGTCCTCCGGCGTCGGCATCTCCAGCGCTTTCTTTCCGAACATCACGAGTCTTCTCTGGCGCGGCGCCCGCCGCCCGTTAACGCACTGCTAGTGGGACCCGTCCGCGGCCCCCTGGTTCCGGGAGCATAGCAGTCGGCGCGGGCCTGCCGGGGCCCGCGCGCCGGGCAGGAGCGGGTCTGCACGACCGGGCGATTTGCCTCGCGGCCGGAGAGAGACGCCGCCGGTCTCGGGATCAGGGCGGGAACCCGCCGCTGGTAGGCGCGGTAGCGCCGACCGTACCGCCGCTCGAGGTCCTGCTCTTCGAAGCGCAGCCCGATCAGCAGGTAGCCGGTCATCCCCGCGGCAAACAGCAGCTGCCCGACGGTCATGCGGGGGGTCAGCCAGAAGGTCATGAGCAGCCCGGTGTACATCGGGTGGCGGACAAACCGGTAGAGCGACCGGGTCTCGAACGGACGCGGCCCGGTGGCCTGCGGCCGACGGACGCGGCGATGGCGAAAGGCCCGCAAGACCTGGCCGAGGCCGGTGAATTCGAGGTGGCTCGTCAGCCCTGCCGCCAGGCCGACGATGAGCCAGCCCAGCCAGAACCCCGCGGTCAGCAAGCCGCCCGCGATTCCCTCGGCGACCCAGATGTCCGCCGGAATCGGCTGCCACAGCAGAAACAGCAGCCCCAGCATGAGGGCAGTGGCCAGAATGAACGTCGGACGCTCGGCCGCCGGCGGCAGGAACTCGGCCAGCCATTGTTTGAAACCCGGGCGGGCCATCAGCGAATGCTGCAGACCGAACAGCAGGATGAGGCAGCTGTTGACGGCCAGCGCGAACAGGCCATCCACCTCGCCGCCCGCGTTGACGGTCTTGGGCAGTCCGAAATCGCCGATGAAGCCGACCAGAGCCAGCGCGGCGACCAAAAAGCCGCCGTAGGCAAGCAGCCCGTAGGCCAGGCACAGATAACGCGTCATATTCGCCCCCTGCTCGGCGCCGATCTCATAGTCGACGCTCTTGTTGGTCCGCCATCGCGCGCCTGTGGCGCTTCTCGCTCGTACCCCGATTACGGACGCTCTCGGCGGCGTCTCATGTTCTGCCGTGGCAGGCGTCGTGCTGCCTCGCCGGGGCTGGCGGATCGGTTAAGGTAGCCGTTTCCGGCGACACTGCCAATTTGCGGCGCAACAGCGCGGGCCGGCCACAGCGAGCCCCATGATCATCAATCATCCCTCTCAGGGCCGGCCCCGATGAGCCAGGCCTCCCGCCGCCGCAGCCGGGTCCCGACCACCCGGCTGGGGCGCATGTTCCGGCTGGGACTAACCGCCGGCGAGCTGGCGCTGGGCGGCTTGGCCGAGAGCGCCAGACGCATGACCGGGAACGGTGCGGAGGGCAACGCGAGCGCCCTGCTCACGGCCGCGAACGCGAGAAAACTCGCGCAGCGTCTCGCTCACATGCGGGGCGCGGCGATGAAGCTGGGACAGCTCCTGTCCCTCGACGGGGATTTCATCTTGCCGCCGGAATTCGCCGAAGCCCTCGCGGTGCTGCGGGACTCAGCGGACCACATGCCGCAGGCACAGCTCAACCGGCTTCTGGGCCGGGAGTACGGCAAGGGCTGGCAGGAGCGTTTCACCGATTTCGACTACGAGCCAATCGCCGCAGCCTCGATCGGCCAGGTCCACTACGCGCGTTGCCGGGACGGTCGGGAGCTCGCGCTCAAGATTCAGTATCCCGGGGTCGCGAAGAGCATCGCCAGCGACGTCGACAACATGGTGACCCTGCTCCGGACCGCCCGCATCATGCCCGCCGACTTTCCCGTAGGCGCCCTCGCGGACGAAGCCAAGCGCCAGCTCACCCAGGAGGCCGACTACCTGCAGGAGGCGCACTGGCTGCGGCGCTTCGGGAAACTCGTAGCTGACGAGCCACGCTTCCGGGTGCCGCGGGTCCACGAGGATCTGACCACGCGTCGAGTGCTCGCGATGGACTACATGCCGGGCGCGCCGCTCTCGGTACTCGAGCGACCGGACACGCCACAGCACCGCCGGGATCGGGTGGGCGGCATGCTCTACCACCTCATGTTCCGCGAGCTGTTCGAGTTCGGCGTGATGCAGACGGATCCCAATTTCGGCAACTACCTGCTGGATCCCGGGTCGGGGGACCTGGTCCTGCTCGACTTCGGCTCGGCGACCGAATACCCGCGGGACTTCACCTCCCTCTACGCCCGGATCTGCCGGGCGATCCTCGCGCAGGACCAGGACGAGATCCAACGGGTCGCGGTCGAAATCGGCTATCTGCACGACGGCGATCCCGAGGCTCACGTGCGCGAGGTGGTCGACCTCCTGCTGATCGTCTGCGAGCCCCTGAGCCAGCCCGGTATCTTCGACTTCGCCGACTCCGACCTGATTCCGCGCGCCCGGGACGCAGGCCTGGAACTCGTCTTCCGCAGCGGTCACTTCAGACCACCTCCGCCGGCCACGATGTTCCTGCACCGCAAGCTGGTGGGATCGTTTCTGCTGTGCGCGCGGATGGGCGCACGTGTGCCGGTGCACGATCTCGTGACGCCTTTTCTGTCCGAGGACTGAAGCGCGCCGGAAATTTTTGGCGGAATCTCCGGGTCATCCCGCTGTCAAAGACTTGCAACACAGGCTGCTTAACCTCGCGCGCACATGTCCGAGAATCAACTCACCGAGGCACAGCGAATGAACTCCGCCCAGAAGCGCCCGGCCGGCGACATTCCGGCTCAGTGGCGCAAGAGCCGGCCCATGAACTGGCGTCTGCGCTCGCTGATCAATCAGCGCAAGCGTAACCGCGGCTGATCCTTCGGCGCGGCGTCTCAGCGACGCCCGGGTCGCACCGACACCCGCACTCGCAGCCGCTCGCCGGGATGGTCCGGCAGCGTCTTTTCCCAGGTTTCCCCTGCGTAGCGATACCGCACCCGATAGCCGGTGATTGCCGACACGGAGGCCACCGCACAGGCCCGTGGTTCGGCGCTGCGCGCCGATTCCTGACGCAACGTAGACACCAGGTCGAGCCCCGGGGACACCGTGCGGAGATCGCCGAGCCGAACCCCGGGCCGGGGCTCGCAGCGAGTATGGATGCCGGGCCGCGTGGCGACGATCGGCTCCACGGACTCGATCTCCGCGTAGTCGTAGCGTGGTTCGGCGGCGGCCGCCGTGGTGGCCAGCAAAGTGAGCAGCATGGCCGCGAGCATTCGGCCCGGTTCTCTGGCGGCATCGGCTTGCATGATCCTGTCCTCCTGTTGTCGGCGCGGGGCCCGAAGCATCAACCGATCGGGAAGCCGGCGGCTGCCAGCTGACTCCGGCCGCGGTCGTACTCCTGGCCGTCGGCGTAGAGCAGTACGACCCGGAACCGCGCCACGTCCTGGCGGAACCA
>JARFQW010000026.1 GCA_029287575.1 Gammaproteobacteria bacterium
GACTGGGGCTGCAGATCGCAGTGAACGTCTCTCCGCTGCTGCTGGGCGACCTCACCCTCCCGGATTTTTTTGCGGATATGGCCGACCGCTACGGCATCCCGCGAGAAAACATCGTCCTCGAAATCACCGAGAACTGGATCAGCGAGGACGCGGTCACGGCCCTCGACATCCTCACGCGGCTCCGGATGATGGGCTTTCAGCTGTCCATGGACGATTTCGGGACCGGCTACTCCACGATGTCCCAGCTCAACGAACTGCCCTTCAACGAGCTGAAGCTCGACCAGCGCTTCATCCGCAACGCGGCGCGGGACGCGGAGGCCCGGGCAATTGTCGAGTCCAGCATCGAGCTCGGACACAAACTCGGCATGCGGGTCGTCGCGGAGGGCATCGAGAAACAGGCTGACTGGGATCTCGTCTCGGAGCTGCGCTGCGACGAGGGCCAGGGCTATTTCATCGCCCGGCCCATGCTCGGGGACGAGGTTCCGGCCTGGCTCGGCCACTGGAACGCCTGCCTCGGACGCAGCTGAAACCGCCCCCCGCCCTCGCCGACGGTAGACCCAAAAAAGAACAGGCGCCGCATGGTTGATCCATCTCTGGATCGCGGCGCCTGGGGGGGGAGTCTTTACCGGTGGCGGCCGTTCAGGCGGGCCGCGCCGGGTTGTTCGTGCTTTCGAGCGGCGGGCCTAACCGCCTTCCTCATCGGGGCGCATCTCGTAGCCGATCACCTCCCGGGTCACGGGGTCCTTGATCGGCTCTGCGCGGTGGAAACGATCCACGGCGTGGTGGCGGATCGCCGTCTCCTCGGAGACGTCCTTGATCGCAACTCCGCCGTCCGGCTGGCGGACCAGCGCCTGCACGCCAGGCTGTCCGCCGTCGGAAGAGCCGGCATCCGTGTCCGGCATCAGCAATGCAATGACTTCCTGTGTCATGTCGTGCTCCGTATCGTCATGGAGAGTTAAGCAAGCCCCGTGCCAAACTCGACGTTTTCTTTTTTTTCAGATGCTTAGCACTCCTTGCGCCGCACAACGAGGTGACGAGGATTGTCACTTTCTGCCGCAGGTCGCGCTATCCTGCCCTCTACGGCCGCAGTGGCCGGGCCGGTACCGGACAGCATGACGAGGAACCAGGGCAGCGCCGTGACGAAAGCCATGGAGACCTGTGCCAACTGCGACGCGCCGCTCGCCGGCGAGTATTGCGCTGACTGCGGGCAGGCCCGGGCGCTGCCGCTGACGGTGAAGGGGATGTTCCGCCAGGCGGCGGCGACGCTGTTCGACCTCGACCGGGGCTTTTTTTACACCGTCCGGGCTTTGTTCACTCGTCCGGGCCAGACCTGTCGCGCCTATGTCGAGGGCCACCGACAGCCGCTGACAGGGCCCTTCAAGTACGCCTTCATCGTGGTCACGATCTACGCCATCGCGGTCAACCTGCTGGCCGTCGAGCCCGAATTGCCGGGCTTCGAGGAGCGCACCGAACAGGAGCAGCAGCTGTTCTTTCTGCTGAACAGCCTGCTCGGCTACATGATCTTCTTCGTCCTGATTCCCGTCGCTGCCGTGCAGCGCCTGCTGTTTCGCGCCAGTGGCGACAGCCTCGGCGATACCTATGCCTTCACGCTCTATCTCTTCGGGACGATGGCCTGGTTCTCCACGGTCTTCGCGCTGGCCGGCTGGCTGGAACAGACCTGGGGGCTCCTCGCGCTGATACCCGTCAACGTGGCCTACACGACCTGGGCGATGGCCGGCTTCTATGGCGGTGGACGATGGCCACCGGTGCTCCGGGCGACGCTCATGGTCCTGGTCAATTTCGTGCTCACCAACGTCGTCGCCGTCCTGCTCGGCAATCTCATCGTCTACCTCGGCGTGCTGGAACCTCTGGCCAACGCACTTGCCTGATGACTATGAGGCACGGGTCTCTATACTTGAGCCCTCGCCGCGGGAGAATGTTGCCTATGAGGGATTATCGAGGCGCCGCCGCCGTGCTGCTGGCCGTCATGGCCGCCGTGGTTGCCGGCTGTTCCACGTCGCCGACCGGACGACGCCAGCTCACCGTTTTCTCCGAGGAGAAAATGGATAAGATGGGCGAGCAATCCTTCGCCCAGATCAAGGCCTCGACGCCGGGCTCGCGGGATTCCGAAGCCATCCGGGTCATCAACTGCGTCGCCAACGCCATCGTCGAGCGGCTACCGGCCGAGGAGCGCGGTCACGGCTGGGAGGTCTGGGTGTTTGACGGCAACATGGTCAACGCCTTCGCCCTGCCCGGGCGCAAGATCGGCGTCTACGAAGGCATTTTTCGGGCGGCCCGCAACCAGGACCAGCTCGCGGCCGTGATCGGCCACGAAATCGCCCACGTGACGTCGCGGCATGCGAACGAGCGGGTCTCGACCGGCTCGACCGTGAACAACATCGTCGGCATCGCCCAGGCGGCGGCCGGCGGCTCGAACACCGCCTCGGGCCAGCTCGCCGGACTGCTCGGCGCGGGCGCCCAGGTCGGCGTGATCCTGCCCTTCAACCGGACCCAGGAATCCGAGGCGGATCTCGTGGGCATGGACTACATGGCCAACGCGGGCTTCGACCCGCGGGCGACGATTCCGCTGTGGGAAAACATGGCGGAGATCGGCAAGGACAAGCCACCGGAGTTTCTCTCGACCCACCCTTCAGACGAGACGCGCAAGGCCAACCTGAAGGAGCGGATCCCCAGCGCGATGACGCTCTACGCGGAGGCCGGCGCGCGCGGCATCCGGCCCGACTGCGGC
>JARFQW010000028.1 GCA_029287575.1 Gammaproteobacteria bacterium
GTTGAGGCCGACGAGCGGGTCGGTCAGGCCCTTCAGGATGGCGATGACGGGATTCAGGAACTGGGCCGGGCGCAGCTTGAGGAACTGCCCCAGCTTGGCCTGCATCGTGCGCGCGCCGGCCAGCCCGGAGAACCAGTTCACAACGCTGTCGTTGTACAACAGCGGCGCACGGCTCATCGCCTCGGTGCCGCCGAGGGCGATGCTGCGGGCGGCGGAATCCAGCGCCTGCATGGCCGACGCGCAGTTGCGCATCACGGTCCAGCCAGGAACTCTGTCGCCGCAGCCGAGCCGCAGCGCGACGATGCGGCCGATGTTGGCCTCGTCGGGGCTGGGCATGGCACAGCCGAGCACGACTTCGTCGAGCTCGGTGGGATCGACGGGCTGGCGGGCGAGCAGGGCGCGGCCGGCCGAAACGGCCAGGTCCGATGCGCTGAAATCACCCGGTCGGCCGCGGGCCTTGAGGAAGGGGGTGCGGGCGCCGTCTACGACGTAGACGGTGGCGCCGCCGTAACTGCCCGACTTGGGCGCCGCCGCCTTGGCGGACGGCGTTTTCTTGGTCTGTTCGGTCATGGGCTTGCTCCGGTCGATCGACGTCCGATGGTCGCCTAGTCGGACCATGCTATGCAGTTTTTATGTGCACCGCAACATACCCCGGACAGGGCGGCGGTGTCAGGCGGCGGCGATCGCGCGACCCTTGATCTTGAAGTCGCAGACCAGCGGCAGGTGATCCGAGAAGTAGACCCGCGGGATCTGGAAATCGAGCATCTCGACCCCCTTGCCGTAGAGGATGAAGTCCAGTTCCTTGCGGGGCGACTGGCTGGGATAGGAGGGCAGCCGCTCGAGATTGGCGTTGCGCAGGCCGCAGGCCTGCATGAACAGGTACAGCTCGTCCTCGCCCCAGAACGTATTGAAGTCGCCCGCCACGATGACGGGCTTGTCGCTGGCCGCGACGAGCTCGTGCAGATGGCGCAGCTGGCTCTGCCGGTGCCGGTACTTGAGCGAGAGATGCACGAGAAAGATCGAGACCTGCTCCAGCTCGAGCTCGATAATGAGCCGCTTGATCCCGGTGTCGAAATAATGGAAGCGCTCGCCGTGCACCCGGGGCGCCGCCAGGAAGGCGTTGGCCTGCTTGCGGATGATCGGCAGGCGGTTGTTGATCGACTCCTCGCCGTACTTGCACTGGTGGATGCTGTAGTGCCCCAGGGGCCCGGCGATGATCTCCGCCTGATTCAACATGCCGGTCCTGATCGACCCGGTGTCCACCTCGATCAGGCCGACGACGTCCGGGTCCAGCGACGCGATGAACTCTCGAATATCCAGCAGATTGCCGCGATTGCCCCGCAGGTATCCGGCCCCGGGGACCGGGAGATTGAAACCGGCGCCGGTACCGGCAGCGTAGCGGATGTTGTAGAGGAGAAAACGCACGATAGGCGGCTGCTGTGACCGGCGGGCTCGGGCCCGTTGCGACGATGTTAGATGAGCGGAGACAGGAAGTTAACCATCTGGTGCCGCCAATCGGCGTCTCGTCCCGCCCGGCGGCCTCGGTTACACTCCCTCCAGCGGCAGATCGGAGGGCCACAGGTGTCGGAGAACAATCCCTTCAGAATATTTCCGGCCCATGCGTGGGAGCGGGACGAGGACTACATGCGGCTGTTCGAGTATCTCGAGAGCACGACCAACTTCTTCTATCAGAACGTCTGCGACCCGGATATTTCCCCTGCGGGCGAGGGCGTAGCGGACCGACGCACGCGCATCCTCGACGCCATGAAGATGGCCGAGGTCGTCCTGATTCCCGCCGGCCTCGTCCTGGCCCACAAGGACTGGGCCGACTTCATCATCAGCGCCGCGAAGGCTCACGACCTGCCGATCGTGGCCCTGGAGCACTTCGGCCCCCACGAGCTGCCGGACGAGCTTCGGGAGAACGCTGACAAGGTCGTGGGCTGGAACTCGCGGACCATCGAGGACGCGATCCGCATGGCGTCGCGCCACGATGACACCAAGCGTTTCGATACGATCGAGTTTGATCTTTCCTGATTCGTCGGAGTACGCCGGGCAGGCTGAAGGAGAGGGGCCGTGCGGGTCGTTCGCGAAACCGCTGACTACATCATCTGCGACGATTTTCTGGAGCCGAAGGACTTCGAGCTCATGCTCCAGTACGCCCAACTCCAGGACTACGCGCGCAATCCGAAGTGGATGAAGCCCTGGGATCTCGCGGACCGTCCCCCGTGGCAATCCGGCGAGACGGTCTACCATCCGAGCAGGCGGCTGCCGCCGGGCGACCCGCGCCGCCAGTACCCGACCGGTACCGCCCTCGACCGGCTGATCGACCGGATCCTGAGCACCAAGTTCTATCGCAATAATTTTTCGCGCAACGCGAAGTCCATGACTGCGCGATCCTATCTGCACCAGCAGGGCGCCTCGCTGGACTGGCACAACGACGCCGGCCGCTTCGCCGGCGCCTATGCGTATTACTGCCATCCGCGCTGGCACGCGTCCTGGGGTGGCGAGCTGATGATCGTCGAGGACGACATTCCCGACGACCTCCTGCCCGAGCGCGAAATCCTGGAAGACGGCCAGATCGTGAAGCGCAAGAGCTGGAACGTCATCCACAAGGACGACCTGTCCGAGCTGCTGTTCGAGCGGACGACCAGCGCCCAGTTCCTGTTTCCGGTGCCCAACCGGATTCTGATCATGCGGCGGGGCCTGTGGCACAAGATCGGGCTCGTGAAGAACAACGCGCCCTTCGCCCGCTGTTCGATTGCGGGATTCTTCCTGCCGGACGACTGAGGCCGCGGAGGCGACGATGCTGGAGATGAACCCGATCTTCCCGACGCCCACCTGGCGCTACCCGGTGCCGGAGATGCGCCAGTTCCACGAGGGCATCAAAACGGAGCTCGAGAAGCTCTGGCAGCAGGGCTATTTCAACAAGCACGGCAGCGGCTACGGCTACCAGACCCGGGAGGAGTTGTTCACCCCGCGTAACATCGAGAACATTCCCTGGGTAGGAGTCCTGAAGGAGCGCTTTACGGCGGCCTGCACGGAAATACTCGCCAGCCGCCACGGTCACTCGAAGCGCCTGCCCTTCGAGATCTACTGCATCCAGGGCTGGGTGCTGATCCAGACCAACGAAGGCTGGGTCGAGGGGCCCTGGCACAACCATCACCCTGCGACGCTGAGCGGCTGCTACTACCTGCAGGTGCCCGAGACCCGGGACCCGACCGAGGGTCTGCTCATGTTCCAGCGGCCCGAACCGACCAACATCTTCGGCGAGAACATGGCGGCGGTGCGGCCCCTCGAGGGACACCTCACCATCTTCCCGTCCTACCTGATGCACCGGCCGATGCCCACGCCCACGGCGCGGGAATGGCGCATCAACATCTGCATGGACGCCTT
>JARFQW010000030.1 GCA_029287575.1 Gammaproteobacteria bacterium
CCCCCACCCCCAGCCCGCCCCCCACCATCCGGTCGCCGACGCGTCCGGGCTCGATACAGCCCCCCTCCGCGACCCGCCGACACTCGGGCCGCTGACGCAGGCCACCCCGATCGCCACCGAAGTCGGCAGCACCGGCCCCCGCCTGCATTCCTTGTACCAGCAGGCCTTTGCCGTACCGAAACTGGTGCGCACCGACACCAGCATCGGCAACAGCGCGGTTTCGGTCGCCTATGCGGCGGTCACTCTCGCCCGCCAGATTTTCGCCGATTTCAGTCGCCACTCGGCGCTGCTGGTGGGTGCCGGCGAGACGATCGAACTCACCGCCAGGCATCTGGCCCAGCGGGGGGTGCGGCGCATGATTATCGCCAACCGCAGCCTGGACCGGGCGCAGGCGCTGGCGGAGGAATTCACCGGCTATGCCATCACTCTGGACGACATCCCGGCGCATCTGGCGGATGCGGACATGCTCATTTGCTCGACCGCCAGTCCGGAGCCCCTGATCCAGGTGGCCGACGTCAAGGCGGCCCTGAAAACCCGCAAGCGCAAACCGATGTTCGTCGTCGATCTGGCCGTGCCCAGGGACGTGCATCCGGACGTGGGCAAGCTTGAGGATATCTACCTTTACACGGTGGACGACCTCGAGGGCGTGATCAGCGAGAACCTGCGTTCGAGGGAAGAGGCGGCCCGCCAGGCCCGGGAAATCATCGACACGGAAGTGGCGCGGTTCTCGGCCTCGCTCAGGACCCGCGACTCCGCACCGACCATCCGGGAGGTACGCCAGCATGCCGCGGGCATCCAGGCCCAGGTGGAGCGTCAGGCCACCCGCATGCTCGAATCCGGCAAGTCCCCGGAAGAAGTCGTGGCCTACCTGTCGAGAACGCTCACCAACAAACTGCTGCACGGGCCCAGCGCCGGCCTGCGCCGGGCTGGAGAAACAGGCGACGGGGACCTGATCCAGGCAGCGCGGAGGCTGTTTGGTCTGCCGGATGACGATGCTTGACGGCAGCGCTCTCACCCGCCCTACCGGGTCACGGTTCGCAAAATGAAGCACTCGATCCGAGCCCGCCTCGACCAGCTGCTTGAGCGCCATGAGGAGGTCTCGGCCCTGCTCGCGGATCCCGACGTTATAGGCGACCAGAACCGGTTTCGGGAGCTCAGCATGGAGTACGCCCGCCTCGAACCGGTGGTCGCGGATTTTCGATCCTGGCAGGAAGCCACCCGGGATCAGGACGCGGCCATGGAGCTGGCGGCCGGCGACGACCCGGAGATGAGGGCGCTGGCGGAAGAGGAGCTGGCGGCGAGCGGCCCGACCATCGCGGAGCTGGAGACGGCGCTGCAGAAGCACCTGATTCCCAGGGATCGGCATGACACCAGCAATGTATATCTCGAAATCCGTGCCGGAACCGGCGGAGACGAAGCCGCCCTGTTCGCCGGCGACCTGTTCCGCATGTACACGCGCTACGCGGAGCATCAGGGGTGGACGGTGGAAATCGTCTCCGAAAGCCCCGGCGACCACGGGGGATACAAGGAGGTTATCAGTCGGGTCGCCGGCCGCGGCGTCTACTCCAGACTCAAGTTCGAGTCCGGCGCCCACCGGGTCCAGCGGATACCCGAGACCGAGTCCCAGGGACGCATCCATACCTCCGCCTGCACCGTGGCGGTACTGCCCGAACCCGAAGAAATGGATGACATCGAGGTCAATCCCGCCGACCTGCGCATCGATACGTATCGCGCCTCAGGCGCCGGCGGTCAGCACGTGAACAAGACCGACTCGGCGGTCCGCATCACCCACGCGCCCTCGGGAATCGTCGTCGAATGCCAGGACGAGCGCTCGCAGCACAAGAACCGGGCGCGGGCGATGGCACTGCTCAAGGCCCGCCTGCTGGACGTCGAGGAAACACGGCGGGCCACGGAACAGGCCGCCGCACGCAAGACCCTCGTGGGATCAGGCGACCGTTCGGAGCGCATTCGCACCTACAATTTCCCCCAGGGCCGGGTGACCGATCACCGGATCAACCTGACCCTCTACAAGCTGGAATCGATCATCCAGGGCGATCTGGACCCGGTGGTCGATCCGCTCATCAGCGAGCACCAGGCCGAACAGCTGGCCCTGCTCGGCAGTTAACCCCCAGCAAGGCAGCAGGCATGCAGTATCGCGAAAGCGTCATCGATCTCATCGGCAATACGCCGCTCATCCGGCTGAAGGAGGCCTCGGAGGAGACCGGCTGTGAAATTCTCGGCAAGGCCGAGTTCATGAACCCGGGTGGCTCGATCAAAGACCGGGCGGCGCTGGGCCTCGTCCGGGATGCCGAGGCGCGCGGTGCGCTGGCCCCCGGCGGCGTCATTGTCGAGGGCACCGCCGGTAACACCGGGATCGGCCTGGCCCTGGTGGGCAACGCCCTGGGCTACCGCTGCATCATTGTCATGCCGGAAACCCAGAGCCGCGAGAAAATCGACACCCTGCGCGCATACGGCGCCGAAGTCCGGCTGGTCAAGGCGGTGCCGTATCGAAACCCGGACAACTACGTGCATGTCTCCGAGCGTCTGGCGGCCGGCATGAACGAAACCTCACCCGGCAGCGCCTTCTGGGCCAACCAGTTCGACAATACCGCCAACCAGGCCTGGCACCACAGCACGACGGGCCCGGAGATCTGGGAGCAGACCGGAGGCCGGATCGACGGGTTCGTTTGCGCGGCCGGAACCGGTGGCACCCTGGCGGGCGTGGGCAGATATCTGAAGGATAAGAACCCGAACGTCATGATCGCCGTCTCGGATCCGGGCGGGTCCGGGCTGTACAACCACTATGCCAACGGCGAAATGAAGGTGGAGGGGTCATCCATCACCGAAGGCATTGGCAACAGCCGGATCACCGCCAATATGGCGGAGGCGCCGGTGGACGTGGCGTTCAGGATCGAGGACCGCGAGTCCATACCCCGGGTGTACCGCATGATCACCGGCGAAGGCCTTCTGTTGGGCGGATCGAGCGGCGTGAATGTCTCCGGCGCGGTGCACCTCGCCCGGCGGCTCGGACCCGGCCACGTCATCGTCACGGTCCTGTGCGACTCGGGGCTGCGCTACCAGCAGCGGCTCTTCAACGCCGACTACCTGCAATCCAAGGGTCTGGAGCCGCCGGAGTTCCTGCAGGGGGCCGCGACACGCGACGAAGCCGCGGACGTCTGAGGCCTTACAGACCGGCGGCCCTGAAGGCCCGATCCAGATCGTCGATCAGATCTTCCAGGTCCTCGATGCCCACCGACAGACGGATCAGAGCATCGCTGATACCCAGGGCGGCACGGGTTTCCGGGGGCACCGAGGCGTGGGTCATGATCGCCGGGTGCTCGATCAGGCTTTCCACGCCACCCAGACTTTCGGCCAGGGCGAAAATCTCACAGGCTTCGAGAAATGGCCGGGCCTTGGCCAGCCCGCCCTCGATGAAAAACGTCACGATGCCACCGCCGCCCCGCATCTGCCGGCCGGCCAGCGCATGCTGGGGATGGGAGTCCAGACCGGGATAGATGACCCGTTCCACACCGGCCCGCTGTTCGAGCCAGCGCGAAACGGCCAGTGCCGTGGCGTTGTGCCGCTCCATCCTCAGCGGCAGGGTCTTTACGCCCCGAAGCGCGAGAAAGCTGTCGAACGGACCCGCGATGCCGCCCACGGAGTTCTGCAGAAAAGCGAGCTGCTCGGCCAGATCCTCGTCGCGGGTGACCGCCACGCCCCCGACCATGTCGGAGTGGCCGTTTAAGAATTTGGTCACCGAGTGCACGACGATATCGGCGCCCAGGTCCAGCGGCTGCTGTCCCCAGGGCGTGGCGAATGTGTTGTCCGCGACGATGAGCAGATCTCTTCCGGCGACGGCGTCGGCCACCGCCCGGATGTCGCACAGCTTGAGCATCGGGTTGGTCGGCGTCTCGATCCAGATCATGCGGGTTTCCGGCTTTACAGCCGCATCCAGGGCAGCGCTGTCGGACAGGTCCGCATAGGTAAAGCGGAGCCCGGCCGAGCGTTGCCGGACCCGGTTGAACAGGCGCCCCGTACCGCCGTAAAGATCGTCCATCGCCACGACGTGGCTGCCGGAATCCAGCAGTTCGAGGACCGTTGAGATAGCCGCCATGCCGGAGGCAAAGGCAAATCCGTGGGTAGCGTTTTCCAGGTCCGCGACACAGCGCTCCCAGGCCATCCGGGTCGGATTCTGACTGCGGGAATACTCGTACCCCTGGTGATCCCCCGGGCTGGATTGCACATAGGTGGAGGTGGCGTAGATCGGCGGCATGACGGCGCCAGTGGATGGATCGGGTGACTGCCCCGCATGGATAGCCCGGGTCGCGAGACCGCGCGGTTTGCCGTTCGACCCGCTCATGCCAGCGCTCCCTGGTGAAGTTTCCGCAAATGGTTCAGTACGTCGGTGCGGGTAATCAGACCCAGGAAGACACCGTCGCCCTCGGTCACCGCGGCGTAGGAATCCCCGTGCAGCAGCGCGACGAGATTGTTGATAGAGGTTTCCCGGTCTACCTGCAGAAACGACGTGCGCATGGCCCGCGAAACCGGCTCGGTCATCAGGGCCGGCTTGCCGAACACGAAGCGGATGATGTCGTCTTCCGTGATCACCCCGACCAGCCGGTCTTCCGACATGACGGGCAGCTGGGAAAAGCCGGCGTTGCGCAGCCTGTTATGGGCGGTCGTGAGTATGTCGTCGGGACTAACGGTAATGGTCGCTCGCTCGCCGTGGGGCCGGCCGATGAGATCGCGAAGATCGCCATGCTGCTCCCGCTCGATGAAGCCGTTGTCCTCCATCCAGAAATCGTTGTAGAGCTTCGACAGGTACTTGTTGCCCGTGTCGCAGGCAAAAGTCACGACGCGCTTGGGTTCGGTCTGTTCACGGCAGTACTTCAGTGCCGCCGCCAGCACCGTGCCGGACGACGAGCCCGCCAGAATGCCCTCTTTGCGGAGCAGGTCCCGGGCAGCGGCGAATGATTCCGAATCGGAGATCGAAAAGGCCCGGGTCACGAGGCTGAAGTCGGCGATATCGGGGATGAAATCCTCACCGATCCCCTCCACCAGCCAGGTTCCGCCCGTGCCGAGTTCACCGGTCTCGATGTAGCCGGCGAGAATCGATCCCTCCGGATCGGCAAGGACCATCTCCAGCCCGGGGGCATGGGTCTGGAAATAGCGGCTCATTCCCGACACCGTGCCGCTGGAACCGACGCCGACGACAACCGCGTCCACGCGGTCATCCAGCTGCTCCAGTATTTCGGGGGCAGTGGTCTCCTCGTGGGCCTTGGGATTGTCGGGATTGCCGAACTGGTTGATGAAATACCCGCCGGTCTCCTCGGCAATCCGTCGCGCCAGGTCCTGGTAGTACTCGGGGTGGCCGCGATTGACGTCGGACCGGGTGAGTACGACCTCGGCACCCATGGCCCGAAGATTGAAAATCTTTTCCTGGCTCATTTTGTCCGGCAAGACCAGGACGAGCCGGTAGCCCTTCTGGGCGGCGGCCAGCGCGAGGCCGAGACCGGTATTGCCGGCGGTGGCCTCCACGAGGGTGTCGCCGGGGCTGATGTCCCCGCGGGCCTCCGCCGCGGCGATCATGGACACGCCGATCCGGTCCTTGATGGAGCCGCCCGGATTCATGAGCTCGAGCTTGAGGAATAGCCGGCACGGCCCCGTATCGATTTGCGTGACCTCGAGCATGGGAGTGCGCCCCACCATCTCCAGGACTTGTCGGTAGACCTTCATGATTTCTCCCGCCGGTGCCGGTTCGTGCCGGAAGGGTGAACCCGGCTCCGGGTGCGCGTATTCTACGCCAAGCCGTAAATCCCATAAGCCCCCATGACCGAACCTGAAGACCTGACAATCCGCCGCTACCTCGATGACGGCGCCGCCCTGCTCAGCTACGTGAGCGACTGTCCCCGCCTCGAAGCCGAGGCGCTGCTGGCCTATCTGCTCAAAAAACCGCGCAGCCATCTGCTCGCCTGGCCGGACAAGGAGCTGGACTATCCGGTGGCCAAGGGATTCGAGGTGCTGCTACGGCGGCGTTTCTCCGGCGAACCGGTGGCCTATATCACCGGTGTCAGGGAATTCTGGTCCATGCCGCTCAGGGTCAACAGGAACGTTCTGATACCGCGGCCGGAAACCGAGCTGCTCGTGGAAAAGGCGCTGGAATACCTGCCCGATCGCGAAGGGCCCAGTGTTCTCGACCTCGGCACCGGCTCGGGCAACATCGCCCTGGCGCTGGCCCGCGAGCGGCCGGACGCCCGGATCACGGCGGTGGAGATATCCAAGCCGGCTCTCAAGGTCGCGCGCCTGAACGCGAAAATGCTGCACATCGACAGCGTGGATTTTCGCGAAGGGTTCTGGTTCGAGCCGGTGGCCGGTATGCGCTTTGACGTTATCGTGTCCAATCCCCCCTACGTGGAAGAGGGAGACGAACACCTGATCGAGGGGGACGTTCGCTTCGAGCCCGAGAATGCCCTGCTCGGCGGCACCGACGGATTGAGCTCCTTCCGCAGTATCATCGACCAGGCCTTTACGTTCCTCGAGCCGGACGGCTGGCTGATGTTCGAACACGGCTATGACCAGGCCCTGCGGGTGAACCGGCTACTGCGGGCCATGCGCTACTTCAACATTCAGACGTTTCGCGACGACGGAGGCCGAGACCGCGTCACGATCGCCCAGGGGACTGAATGACGCGGGACGACGTGGAAGCCAGCCGCGACGCACACCGCATCCAGGACGGCGACGGCGGGACAGTCAGCATAGAAACCCAGGATGGCCGACGGCTGGCGCGGACGCTGATGGGCGCCACCAGCGGCTTCCTGTTCTTCTCCGATGCGCGGACGGCGCGGATCGAAATCCTGCCTCACGAGGGCGTTGCGCGTATCATGCACGCCACACCCAGGCCGCCGAAGGACCCCGCAGCGCCATGAATATCGTTTTCGAAACCAGCCACGGACAGATCGACATCGAGCTGGACTCCGACAAGGCGCCGGTGAGTGCCGCAAATTTCCTCGCCTACGTGGACTCGGGCTTTTTCGACGGCACGATCTTCCACCGGGTCATTCCCGGCTTCGTCATCCAGGGCGGCGGCTATGACGCGGAGATGAGCCGCAAACCGACCCTCGAGCCCATCGTCAACGAGGCCGACAACGGACTGCTCAACCTGCGCGGCACGCTGTCCATGGCCCGTACTCAGGACCCGAACAGCGCAACCTCCCAGTTCTTCGTCAACCTCAAGGACAACCCCTTCCTGGATCCGGGCGCGGGCGGGGCCGGGTACGCGGTGTTCGGCCGCGTCACCGCCGGCATGGACGTGGTCGATGCCATTGCGGGGGTGGCGACGGGTGCTCGCATGGGCATGGACGACGTGCCGATGGAATCCGTGGTCGTGACGGCGGCCCGCCGGGCTGAAGACGGCTGAGCCCAAGGGGCCTCGGTGCACGAGCGATACGCCCGTCACATTGCCCTGGAGGGGTTTGGCGAAGCCGGTCAGCAACGCGTCGGCGACGCAACGGTGCTGGTCGTGGGGGCCGGCGGCCTCGGGTCGCCGGTCTGTCTCTACCTCGCGGGAGCCGGCATTGGCGGTCTGCACCTGACCGACTTCGATCGGGTCGACGTTACCAACCTCCAGCGGCAAATTCTGTTCGCCATGGCCGATGTCGGCCAGGACAAGACCGAGGCCGCCCGTAACCGGCTGGCCGGGCTCAATCCGGACGTCGCGGTCCGCCTGACGACCGGCAGGCTCAGCGGCGACGACCTGCTCCGCGCCGTGAGTGCAGCGACCGTGGTGGCCGACTGCAGCGACAATTTCGCCACCCGGTTCGCGGTCAACGCCGCCTGCGTTCGGACCGGTACACCGCTGGTCAGCGGCGCGGTGATCCGGTACGAGGGCCAGCTCGCGGTATTCCGTGCCGACCTGTCGCCAGCGCCCTGCTACCGGTGTCTCTACGAAGACGGCGACGACGAACTGGAGGATTGCCGGGGCAATGGGGTACTCGGCCCGGCCGTCGGTGTCATCGGGGCGGCCATGGCCGTGGAAATCCTCAAGCTCATCTCCGGCTGCGGCCCGGCCCTGGACGGGCGCCTCATGCTGTACGACGCCCTGAACGCGCAATGGCGCGGCCTGAAGCTTCCCCGGGATCCCGACTGCCCGGTCTGCTCGACGGCGCAATGACGGCGGCCGTGCTGCGGGTAGAGGGACTGCGGCGGCCGCCACTGGAACCCGTCAGCCTGTGCCTGGCCGGCGGAGAGATCCTCGCGGTCAGCGGTCCGTCCGGCGCCGGCAAGAGCCTGCTCATGCGAGCCATCGCCGATCTGGATCCGGCCAGCGGAGCGGTGCAACTTGACGATCGCCGCCGGGAGGACTGGAGCGGGCCCCAGTGGCGAGCGCTGGTGACCTATCTGCCCCCGGTACCCGGCTGGTGGGAGGACCGGGTTATCGATCACTTTCGCGACGCCCACCGGGATGCGGCCCGGGATCTGCTCGAGGCCCTGGCGCTGCCCGGGGGCATCCTCGAGCGACCGGTCGCCGACGTCTCCACCGGTGAGGCACAGCGCATCGGTCTGGCCCGCGCGCTGGTTCAGCAACCCCGGGTCCTGCTGCTGGACGAACCGACATCTTCGCTGGATCCGGCGGGAACACGCCAGGTTGAGCGTTTGCTCGGGGACTGGCTCAGCGGCGACCGGGCCATCCTGGTCAACAGCCACGATGAGGAACAGGCGGAGCGTCTGGCCCACCGCAGGCTGACCATGAACAACGGCCGGCTCGCGGCCGCATGACCACCATCCCCCTCTCGACTCTGGATCTCGTCCTTGCGGCGCTGCTGCTGATCATTAACGGCTGGATATCGGTTCGCCTGGATCTGGGCCTGGAACGGACCCTCGCCGTCGCCGCCGCGCGCATGGTCGTGCAGCTGCTCCTCGTCGCCCTCGTTCTGCGGATGCTCTTCGAGACCGTGTCACCGGCCCTCACCGCGCTGGCCGCCTCGGTGATGGTGGGATTCGCAGGCTACGAGGCCATGGCGCGTCAGGATCGCCGGCTTACCGGCGCCTGGTCCTACGGCCTGGGCACGACCGCAATGCTGTTCGCCGGGGTTACGGTCACTGTCGTCGCCCTGGCCACGCAGCTCCGGCCCGATCCGTGGTTTCATCCCCGCTACGCGATTCCCCTGCTCGGCATGGTGCTGGGCAACACCATGACCGGCGTGGCCCTGGGCATGGAGCGGCTGGTGGATTCCCTGCGCCGGGACCGGCTGGCCGTGGAGTCCATGCTGGCCCTGGGATACACCCGGCCGGAGGCATTCCGTCCCGCCGTGCGGGTTGCGGTGAGAGCCGCGCTGATACCGGTGATCAATACGATGGCGGCCACCGGGCTGGTATTTCTCCCGGGCATGATGACCGGACAGATTCTCGCCGGCGCCGATCCCATGCTGGCCGTCAAGTACCAGATGCTGGTGATTTTCCTGATTGCGGGGGGCACCGGCCTTGGCGTGATCATTGCCGTCAAGGGCGTGGCCTACCGGCTGTCTGACGGCCGCCACCGCCTCCGGCTCGACCGGCTTGCGCCGGCCAGGCGCTAGCCCCGCGGCGACTCAGACTTCGGCGACGGCGTAGTCCCGCAACAGCTCTTCGATACGCCCGAAGACGTCGCGCATGACGGCGGGCTCCGGGAGCGTCGTGATACGAAAATGATCGCTGTACGGCACATTGAAGCTGACCCCCGGCGCCACGAGCACGTGTTTGTGCTCGAGCAGGTCCATGCCGAACCGCTGGTCGTCGAAATCCGGAATCTGCTCGCGCCGAACCCGCGGAAAGGCGTACATGGCACCCATGGGCTCGACCAGGTCCAGGTAGTCGCTTGCCCGGACCGAGTCGATCAGTGCCTGGCGAGTCTCGTACAGGCGACCACCGGGCTGGACGAGTTCGCCGATACTCTGAAAACCGCCGAGGGCGGTTTGCACCGCCCACTGGCCGGGCACGTTGCTGCACAGGCGCAGCGCCGCCAGCAGCTCCACGCCATGGAGATAGTCTCCGGCGTGCTCCTTGTTGCCGGAGAACACCGCCCATCCGACCCGGTATCCGCAGGCCCGGTAGATCTTCGACAGGCCGGACAGGGAAACGCACAGCGATTCCTTGACGAGGGTGGCCACCGGGACGGTCTCGGCGCCGTCGTAGAGCATCTGGTCGTAAATTTCGTCACTCATCACGACGAGGTGATGGCGTTCCGCAACCCGCACCAGTGACTCCAGCAGATCGCGGTCGTAGACCGCGCCCGTCGGATTGTTGGGATTGATGATGACAATCGCCCGGGTACGGGGGTTGATCAGGGCCTCCACCTCGTCGGGATCCGGCGCGAACCCGTTCTCCGGACGGCACGGATAGTGCACCGCTCGACCCCGATTGAGAACCGTGGCCGCCGTCCACAGGGGATAATCCGGGCTCGGAACGAGGACCTCGTCACCGTCGTTGAGCAAGGCCCGCAGACACAGGTCGATGAGCTCGGACACACCGTTGCCGATAAAAACGTCCTCGGCGCCCACGTCCATGATGCCCCGGCTCTGCTGCTGCATCACCACGGCCTCCCGCGCCGGGAAGATGCCTTTCTGATGACAGTAGGGCTCGCTTCGGGCCAGGTTCCTCACCATGGCCTGGCGCATGGTTTCCGGTGTTCGAAATCCGTACAGCCCGGGGTTGCCGATGTTCAGGGCGATGATCTCGTTGCCCATGCGCTCGAGTTCCAGCGCGCGCCTTGCAAGCTTGCCGCGGATTTCGTATTTGACGCCCTCCAGGGCGGTGCTCGAGGGTACGGTGGCGAAGGTCATGAATGTCCCAGTTGGTCGTCGCGTCTGGCCTGTACCGGATTACAGCACGCCTCGGCCGGAAACGCCCGGCGAATCAGGCGGCATCCGCCGCGCGCGGGTCGTAACCGAGGTTTGGCGACAGCCAGCGTTCTGCCTCCTCGAGCGTCCAGCCTTTCCGGGACGCATAGTCGGCGACCTGGTCGCGGCCGATCTTGCCTACCTGGAAATACTTCGCCCCGGGATGCGAGAAGTACCAGCCGCTCACCGCCGCCGTGGGCAGCATCGCGAAGCTCTCGGTCAGGGTGATGCCGGCTCTGCCGGGCACGTCCAGCAAATGCCATAGAAGGCCCTTTTCGGTATGGTCCGGGCAGGCCGGATAGCCGGGAGCGGGCCGGATGCCACGGTATTCCTCGCGGATGAGCGCGGCGTTTTCCAGGCGCTCCTCGGCCGCATAGCCCCAGAGTTCCCGGCGGACCCGCTCATGCATGCGCTCGGCATAGGCCTCCGCCAGACGGTCTGCAATCGCCTTGAGCAGGATGGCGTTGTAGTCGTCGTGGCGGCGTTCGAACTCAGCCACGTGGGCATCGATGCCGCCCCCGGCGGTCACCGCGAACCCGCCTATCCAGTCCGCGACGCCGCTCGCGGCCGGTGCCACGAAGTCCGCCAGGCAGAAATTCGCCTGGTCCCGTGGCTTGGTTCGCTGCTCGCGCAGGTGGTGTATGCGCATCAGGGTCTTGCCGCGGTCGGCATCAGCGTAGATCTCGATGTCATCATCGGTGCTGGCAGCGGGAAACAGACCCGCAACCGCCCGGGCCTGCAGCCAGCGCTCTTCGATCACCCGGGCCAGCATGGCCTGGGCGTCCTCGAAAAGGTGGCTGGCTGCCTCGCCGCGCTCCGGGTCCTCGAGAATGTCCGGGAAGCGGCCGTGGAATTCCCAGGCGTTGAAGAACGGCATCCAGTCGATATAGGGCACCAGTTCCTCCAGGTCCGTTGACTCGAAGACGTGGATACCCGGAGCCGCCGGCGCCGGCGGCGTATAGTCACCCCAGCCGCCGTCGAAGCGGTTCGCACGGGCCTGGGCAAGGGACAGGTCGGGGCCTTTCCCGCGCCGGCCCCTGTGACGCGCGCGGTTGGTCGCGCATTCTTCCTTGATCTGCCGCGCATAGGCCTCGCGGTGCTCGATGCTGACCAGGTTCTGGACCACACCAACGGCCCGGGATGCGTCCTTGACGTAGACCACCGGCCCCCGATACGCGGGATCGATCTTGACCGAGGTGTGGGCCGGCGATGTCGTCGCCCCGCCGATCAGCAGCGGCTGTTCGAACCCGAGCCGTTCCATCTCCTGAGCCACGTGGACCATTTCGTCCAGCGACGGCGTGATCAGCCCCGACAGGCCGATGATGTCCACGTCCTCGTCGCGGGCCACTCCGAGTATCTTGTCGCCGGGCACCATCACTCCCAGATCGATCACCTCGAAGTTGTTGCACTGAAGTACGACACCGACGATGTTCTTGCCGATGTCATGAACGTCGCCCTTGACCGTGGCGAGCAGCACCTTGGCTTTCTTGCTCTCGGTCCCGTCCTGGGCCGCCTCGATGTACGGCACGAGATGGGCAACGGCCTTTTTCATGACGCGGGCCGACTTGACCACCTGGGGCAGGAACATCTTGCCGGCACCGAACAGGTCGCCGACAACGTTCATGCCGTCCATCAGCGAACCCTCGATCACATCCAGGGGAGCATCCGCCGCCAGCCGGGCCTCTTCCGTGTCCTCGACCACGTACTGATCGATGCCCTTGACCAGGGCGTACTCCAGCCGTTTGCTGACCGGCAGCGCCCGCCACTCGCTGTCGTCCCGCCGGCCCGACGCCTGCCCTTTGCCCCGAAAGCGTTCCGCAATGGTGACCAGGCGCTCGGTGGCATCCTCCCGGCGGTCGAGAATGACGTCTTCGACCGCCTCCTTCAGCTCGCCGGGAATGTCTTCGTAGATCGCCAGCTGGCCGGCGTTGACGATCCCCATGCCCAGGCCCGCGCGGATAGCGTGGTAAAGGAACACCGAGTGCATGGCCTCGCGAACCAGGTTGTTGCCCCTGAACGAGAAGGACACGTTCGACACGCCGCCGCTGACCAGCGCGTGAGGAAGTTCGGCGCGTATCCTCCGCGTGGCTTCGATGAAATCGATCCCGTAGCGGTTGTGCCCCTCGATTCCGGTGGCCACGGCAAAGATGTTGGGATCGAAGATAATGTCTTCGGCGGGAAACCCGACCTCCCCGGTCAACAGCCCGTAGGCCCGCGCACAGATGTCCACTCGGCGCTCGAGGCTGTCCGCCTGGCCGGATTCGTCAAAGGCCATCACGACCACCGCCGCGCCGTGGCGACGCGCGGTGCGGGCCTGCTCGAGAAACGGGCCCTCGCCTTCTTTCAGGCTGATGGAATTGACCACCGGTTTACCCTGCAGACACTTCAGCCCGGCCTCCAGCACGCTCCACTTGGAGGAGTCCACCATGATCGGCACGCGAGCGATGTCCGGCTCCGAAGACACCAGCCGCAGGAAGGTCTGCATGGCAGCCTCGGAATCCAGCAGCCCCTCGTCCATGTTCACGTCGATGATCTGGGCGCCGCTTTCGACCTGCTGGCGAGCCACTTCGAGCGCGGCATCGAAATCGTCCGCTTCGATCAGCTTGCGGAATCGCGCCGAACCGGTGACGTTGGTTCGTTCACCGACATTGACGAACAGGTCGCCTGCCTGGATGTTGAGGGCTTCCAGACCGGACAGCCGGCAGGCAGGAGCAATCTCGGGTATGGCGCGCGCAGGCTGATCCCGGACCACGTCGGCCAGGCAGCGAATGTGCTCGGGTGTCGTGCCGCAGCAGCCGCCGATCATGTTGACGAAGCCCGAGGAAACGAACTCCGCGAGAATTTCCGCCATCTCCTCGGGGGACTGGTCGTATTCGCCGAACTCGTTGGGCAGCCCCGCGTTGGGGTGCACGCTCACACGCGTGTCCGCCAGCCGGGACAGCTCTTCCACATAGGGCCGAAGCTGGTCCGCGCCCAGGGCACAGTTGAGCCCGATGGCAACGGGCCGCACGTGGCGAACGGAGTTCCAGAAGGCCTCCACGGTCTGCCCGGACAGGGTACGCCCCGAGGCATCCGTGATGGTCCCGGAGACCATCACCGGAACGTCCGTCGGCCAGGTCTCGAGCAGATCCTGGATGGCGTAGAGCGCCGCTTTGGCGTTGAGCGTATCGAAGACGGTCTCGACCATCAGAAAATCGGCGCCGCCTTCCAGCAGGGCCCGTGCAGCCTCCCCGTAAGTGGCAGCCAGTTCGTCGAACGTGACGTTGCGCATGCCCGGATCGTTGACGTCCGGAGACAGCGAAGCGGTTCGGTTGGTCGGACCCAGAACACCGGCGACGAAACGCGGCGAACCGCTGCGCCGGCCTGCTTCATCGGCTGCCTGCCGCGCGATCCGCGCCGACTCGAAGTTCAGCTCGTAGACGAGATCCTCCATGCCGTAGTCGGCCTGGGACACCGCCGTGGCGTTGAAGGTATTGGTCTCCACGACATCCGCGCCGGCTTCCAGGTAGGCGCCGTGGATCGCCCGAATCATATCGGGCCGGGTCAGGGTCAGCAGGTCGTTGTTGCCCTTGAGGTCGCAGGCCCAGTCGGCGAAGCGCTCTCCCCGATAGTCGGCTTCCTCGGGCTGATAGCCCTGGATCATCGTGCCCATGGCGCCGTCCAGGAGCAGGATGCGCTCTTCGAGCAGACCGCGAAACGCGGCGGCGCGATTGTTGTCCGCCGGACCGCTCATGCGTAGAGCGCCTGTGGCGCGGGGCGGCTGGCCAGGCACTGGCAGATGGCGTAGGTGAGCTCGGCCCGGTTGAGGGTGTAGAAATGGAAATCCGACACGCCGTGCCGGCGCAGGGATTCCACCTGGTCTATGGCGACCGCCGCGGCAATCATCGCGCAGGTCTCCGGGTCGTCATCGAGGCCGGCGAACCGTTCGGCCAGCCACTCGGGCACATGGGTTCCGCAGGCCGCCGCGAAGCGGGTCAGCTGCGGGAAACGGGTGATCGGCAAAATGCCTGGGACGATCGGCACATCAATACCGATGGCTGCGGCCCGGTCCCGAAGGCGCAGATAGGCATCGGTGTCGAAAAAGAACTGGGTAATCGCACGGGTCGCACCCGCGTCGACCTTGCGCTTCAGATTCTCCAGGTCCGCCTCCGGGCTCGTCGCCTCCGGATGGACTTCGGGATACGCCGCGACGGAGATCTCGAAATCGCCCACCGTTCTGAGGCCGGCCACGAGATCGGACGCATAGGCGAATCCGTCGGGATGGGGAATGTAGCGGTCACTGCCCTGGGGCGGATCACCCCGGAGCGCAACGATGTGACGTATGCCTTCGTCCCAGTACTGGCGCGCGATATCCAGCACCTCGTCCCGGGAAGCTCCCACGCAGGTCAGGTGTGGCGCCGAGGTCAGGCCGGATCGGCCATGAATACGGGAGACGATATCGTGGGTGCGTTCCCGGGTGGACCCGTCCGCGCCGTAGGTCACGGAGACGAAGTCCGGCTTGAGCGGTGCCAGCCGCTGCACGGTCTCCCAGAGCCGTGCCTCCATGGTCTCGTTCTTTGGCGGGAAGAACTCGAAGGACAGGCGAATGCCGTTGCTGTTCATGCGTTTCTCTTCAATATCAAAGTCAGGCGGCAGCCACGTCGGCAGCATGCCGGCGGCGCGAGACGGTCAGTACAAGCGGCCAGGGACTGGCCGCGATTCGCTCACTGGCTTCCTGGATGAAACCGGCCCGCTCCAGCCACTGGGCCAGGGCGGATTCCGTAATTGGACACTGGGGAGGCGCGTCGGTCGAGTCCGCCCCGCCCTGTCCCGTCAGGTACTCCACCAGCAGCAGACGTCCGCCGGGCTTGAGAACACGAGCCGCCTCGGCGAGCACGCATTCCGGCTGTTCCGCCTGGAAGAGCACCTGATCCACGGTCACCGTATGGAAGGCGGCGTTGGCAAACTTCAGCTGGTACATGTTGCCCTGGCGCACGGTCAGATGGTCCATGCCGGCCGAACGCAGATTGCTCCTGGCCAGCAGCAGCATGTCCCGGGAAATATCGATGCCCACCGCGGTGTCGGTGCGGTCCGCGAGCAGCCGGAGCATGCGCCCGCTCCCCGTCCCGATATCCAGCAGATCGCCGAGCGGTTCCCCGCCGAGGGCCGACAGAATGCGCGCGTCGACGCCGGCCACGCCGTGGGCGCCGGGTTCGTCATCGCCGCTGCGGGCCACTGGCAGATTCTCCAGTCGGTCTGCCAGCACCTGGTCCAGGCGCAGCCAGTCCAGCGACATGACCGGGTCACCCGACGGCAGGAGGGACAGGAGCTGGCGGGCGCGGCTGGCGCCGCTGCCTTTCAGGGGCACCCGGTAGTACACCCAGTTCTGCTCACGAAAACGATCCAGCAGCCCCGCCTCCAGCAGCACTTTCAGATGCCTGGAAACCCGTGGCTGGCTCTGTCCCAGAATGCCGGTCAGCTCGCTCACCGTCAGTTCGCCGCGGGCGCACAGCGCCAGCAAGCGTAACCGGGTCGGCTCAGCCACGGCCTTCAAGGCAGCGAGTAAGTCCTGCACGCACCCCCTCCCATGGTTCAGTCCGTGAAGTATATAAAGATATCATTATACATGTGTGACCGATGTCATACTTTCGCCTTCCGGCCGGCGGGCCCCGGTTGCGCCTAGAATGATCCCGACCAGTGGACACCCTGGGGACATGGACCGGGAAACACGCGAATACTGGCAGCGTCGGCTGACCTCCCTATGGGTGGACCACATCCCCCTCGCCGGGGCCATGGGCGTTTCCATCGCCCGGCTCGACGGCGAGGGTTTGGAGGTCAGCGCCCCGCTGAATCTCAATGCCAACCACATGGGAACCGCATTCGGCGGCGCCCTGCAGGCCCTTGCCACGCTGGCGGGCTGGGGGGTCGCGATGATGCTGGCCGGACCCCGCTTCGAAGGCCATGTGGTCATCGGGAGGAGCCAGATGCGATTCTTCGCGCCGGTCCCCGGGACGCTGCACGCCCGCTGCCGGTTTCCGCCAGCCGTCGAACGGGCCGAACTCGCCGCGGCCCTCGCCGCTCGTGGCCGGGCCCGGATCAGTCTCGCGGTGGTCCTCGGCACGATGGACGGCGGTGAGCTTCCCGAGCAGGCCCGCTTCGACGGGCGATTCGTCGCCCTGGCCCGGCCGGGCGGCCCGGGCACCGGTAGCTGAGGCCTAGTGAACGCGGCGTGACGCCGGCGGCAGCGGCGCTTCATCACCTAAAAACAGCTGCTCCAGGTCAACGGGATCCAGCGGGTAGCTCCGACCGCAGAACTCGCAGCGAACCTCGATGCTTCCATCGGCCTCGGCGAGGGAATCCAGCTCGTCGCGGCCCAGCAGACGGAGCGCCGACTGGACACGCTCCTTGCTGCAGCTGCATCGAAACGCCACCGGCGAGGGGTCGAACAGACGCAGATGATCCTCGTGAAACAGCCGCCGCAGCACTTCCCGGTCGGCGAGTTCCATCAGCTCTTCTTCGCTCAGCGTGTCGCCGAGGAGCTGGGCCCGCTGCCAGTCGTCCTCGCGCTCCTCCGACAGGGCCCGGTCCGGCAGCTGCTGGAGCAGCATGCCGGCGGCGCCCTCCTGGTCCGCGGCCAGCCACAGTCTCGTGGGCAGCTGCTCGGAGTTTTCGAAGTAGCCCTCGAGGCAGGCGGCCAGGCTCTGCCCCTCGGCGGGAACGATGCCCTGGTAGCGCTCGCCGTCCGTGCCGGTCTCGATGGTGATTGCCAGGCGGCCGCCGCCGGTGATGCCCGCAAAGTCATCCGGAAGATCGTTTCCGTCCCACTTGGCGATGCCGCGTACGTGCAGGTCCGCTCCGCACTGGGCCACGAGCAGGCTGAGCGGTCCGTTGCCATGAATCTGCAGGGTCAGCTGTCCGTCGAACTTCAGCGTCGAGGCCAGGAGCACGGCGGCGGCCAGAGCCTCGCCCAACAGCCGGCGAACCGGCGCCGGGTAGTCGTGGCACTCCAGAACTGCCCGCCAGCTGGCGTTGAGGTGCACGAGTTCTCCGCGGACCGGGAACTTCTCGAACACAAAGCGGCTCAGGCTGTCCGTGTCCGCCAAGAATCAGCCCGCCAGCATTTTTTTCAGGAGCTCGTTGACCAGGGCCGGATTGGCCTGACCCCTGGTCGCCTTCATGACCTGGCCGACAAAGTAGCCGAACAGCTTGTCCTTGCCGGACCGGTACTGCTCCAGCTGGCCGGGGTTCGCTGCCATCACCTCTTCGATAATCGCCTCGATGGCGCCGGTGTCGGTGATCTGTTTCAGGCCGCGTGCTTCGATGACGTCGTCGGCGCCGCCCTCGCCGGCCCACATGGCCTCGAAGACCTGCTTGGCAATTTTTCCGGAAATCGTGCCGTCCTCGATCCGCCCCAGCAGCCCGGCGAGCGCCCCGGCCGAAATCCGGCTGGTCTCGATGTCGAGACCGTCCTTGTTCAGGGCCCCGGACAGATCACCCATCACCCAGTTCGCCGCCAGCTTCTTGTCGCTCACCGTCGCGGCCACCGCCTCGTAGAAGTCGGCCAGCGCCCGGCTCGAGGTCAGGACCCGGGCGTCGTATTCCGAGAGGCCGAATGCGCTGACGAAACGACCCCTTTTCTCGTCCGGCAGCTCGGGCAGCTCCCGGCGGACCGCCTCGATCTCCGCCTCCGAGATGACCACGGGCAGCAGGTCCGGGTCGGGAAAATAGCGGTAGTCGTTGGCCTCTTCCTTGGTGCGCATCGGCCGGGTTTCGTCCTTGTCCGGATCATAAAGGCGGGTTTCCTGAACGATGCTGCCGCCGGATTCGAGGATGTCGATCTGCCGTTCCGCCTCATGCAGGATGGCCCGCTCGATGTAGCGGAAGGAATTCAGGTTCTTGATCTCCGCGCGGGTGCCGAACTCGTGCCGGCCCGCCGGGCGGACCGAGATATTGGCGTCGCAGCGGAACGACCCCTCCTGCATGTTCCCGTCACAGATATCCAGGTAGCGCACGAGCTGGTGGATGGCCTTCATGTACGCCACCGCCTCGCCGGCCGTGCGCAGGTCCGGCTCGGACACGATTTCCAGCAGCGGCGTTCCGGCGCGGTTGAGGTCGATACCGCTCATACCGTGGAAATCCTCGTGGAGCGACTTGCCGGCATCTTCCTCGAGATGGGCCCGGGTGATGCCGATCCGCTTGGTCACGCCGTCGTCCAGGTCAATGTCGATGTAGCCGTCATGGACCACCGGCAGCTCGTACTGGCTGATCTGATATCCCTTCGGAAGGTCGGGATAGAAATAGTTCTTGCGGGCAAACACGGAGCGGGGCGCGACGGTCGAATGGGTCGCGAGTCCGAAGCGCACCGCCATACCGACCGCCTCGGTGTTGAGGACCGGCAGCACCCCCGGATAGCCCAGGTCAACCAGGTTCGCCTGGGTGTTCGGCGCGGCCCCATAGGCCGTGGACGAGGCCGAAAAAATCTTGCTGGCGGTTTTTAGCTGGGCGTGGATTTCCAGCCCGATCACCATCTCCCAATCCATGTCTCGTTCTCCGTGGGTCTCAGGCGAACGCGCCTTCAGGCGCGCGGCGATGCCAGCCCGTGGCCTGCTGGAACGCGTGGGCCGTGTTCAGCAGCCGGCCCTCGTCGAAGTGATCGGCGATCAGGTGAAGGCCGACCGGCAGGTCGTTCACGAAACCACAGGGCACCGACATGCCCGGCAGCCCCGCCAGATTGGCTCCGATGGTGTAGATGTCGTTGAGATACATCGTCACCGGGTTGTCGGTCTTTTCGCCGAGCCGGAACGCCGGTGTGGGCGTGGTCGGCCCCAGGAGGACATCGGCCCGGCCGAAGGCCTCGCGGAAATCCGCCGCAATCAGCTGCCTGACCTTCTGCGCCTTGAGGTAATAGGCGTCGTAATAGCCCGCCGACAACACGTAGGTTCCCGTCAGGATGCGCCGTTTGACCTCGGCGCCGAAACCTTCCGAGCGGGAACGCTCGTAGAGATCCAGCAGGTCCCGGGGATCTTCGCAGCGGTGGCCGAAGCGCACGCCGTCGAAGCGGGACAGGTTGGACGAGCATTCTGCCGGCGCGACCACGTAGTAGGTCGGTACCGACAGTCCGAGGTTGGGCAGGCTGACCTCGACCAGTTCGGCGCCGAGATCCTGCAGGACGGAAGCCGCTGCCTCGATGGCCTTGCGGTTGTCTCCGTCCAGCCCGTCATCCAGGAATTCCCGGACCAGGCCGACGCGCAGGCCGGTCAGGTCTCCGGACAGCCCGGCCGCGTAATCCGGCACCGGCACATCGACGCAGGTGGAATCCCGTGGATCGTGACCCGCCATCGCGGTCAGCAGGAGCGCGGCATCCTCGGCGCTCCGGGTGAGCGTGCCGGCCTGATCCAGGCTGGAAGCAAACGCGATCATTCCGTACCGGGAGACCCGGCCATAGGTGGGCTTCAGACCGGTGATGCCGACCAGGGCCGCCGGCTGGCGGATGGATCCACCCGTGTCGGTGCCCGTGGCAGCGGGTGCCAGCCGGGCGCTGACCGCCGCCGCCGAGCCGCCCGAGGATCCGCCGGGAACCCGCTCGAGATCCCAGGGATTGCGGACCGGGCCGTACCAGCTCGTTTCGTTCGACGAGCCCATCGCAAACTCGTCCATGTTGGTCTTGCCCAGACAGACCACGCCGGCGGCATCCAGACGCTCCACGACCGTGGCGTCATAGGGAGAGACAAAGCTGTCGAGCATTCGCGACCCGCAGGACGTCTTCACGCCGGCGGTGCAGAAAATGTCCTTGTGAGCTATCGGGACACCGGTCAGCGGACCGGCTTCCCCCGCTGACCGTCGCCGATCGGCCTCCACGGCCGCGGCCAGGGCCTGGTCCGCGGTGACCGTGATGAACGCATTGAGGGACGGATCCAGCGACGCGACGCGATCCAGGAAATGGCGGGTGAGCTCGACGCTCGAGACCTCGCCGCCGGCCAGCAGGCCGGACAGCTCTGAAAGAGTGTGTTGGTGCATGACGCTCAGCTACTCGCTCGCTCGTTCTGCCGGGGTATATCGCCGGGGCATTCCCGGGGCATCACTCGATGACCCGCGGGACCAGATAAAGGCCCCGCTCCACGGCGGGCGCATTCCGCTGGTAGTCCTCCCGATGATCGGACTCGGTCACGACATCCGGCCGCAGGGGCTGATTCATGTTCAGCGGGTGGGCCATGGGCTGTGTGTCGCCGGTGCTGGCGTTCTCCAGCTGATCCACAAAGGTGATGATGTCCGACAGGTTCTCCACGAATGCCGGCATGTCGGCCTCCGGGAGTTCCAGCCGGGCCAGGTGGGCGATGTTCTGCACCTCTTGCCGGGTCAGCTTCATTCCGTTGCCTCGAGACAGTGGTTCATGTGCAAGCCATTAATTGTATCGCGCACCTTGCCCCCCGTCGCCCCCGGCTATAGAGTTATGCGTTTTGTATCCCCGACCCCCCGAATAAGCAGCAAAGGCCAAGATGTTCAAGAACCTGCGGGGCTATTTTTCCAACGACCTTTCCATCGATCTCGGGACGGCAAATACGCTGATCTACGTGCGCGGAAAGGGCATCGTGCTGAACGAACCGTCGGTCGTGGCCATCCGCGAGGAAACCGCGCGCGGCGGGCGTACGGTGCAGGCCGTGGGCGCGGAGGCCAAGAGCATGCTCGGCCGCACCCCCGGCAACATCACCGCTATCCGCCCCCTGAAAGACGGCGTGATCGCGGATTTCACCGTGACCGAGAAGATGCTGCAGCACTTCATCAAGAAGGCCCATGGCAGCCGCTATTTCCGCCCCAGTCCGCGGGTGCTGATCTGCGTGCCGAACGGCTCCACCCAGGTGGAGCGCCGGGCCATTCGCGAATCCGCGGAGGGTGCCGGCGCGCGCAAGGTCTACCTCATCGAAGAGCCGATGGCGGCTGCTATCGGCGCCGGCATGCCCGTTCACGAGCCGCGCGGGTCGATGGTGCTGGATATCGGTGGCGGCACCTCCGAGGTCGCGGTGATCTCGCTCAACGGCATCGTCTACGCGGCCAGCGTGCGTATCGGCGGCGACCGCTTCGACGA
>JARFQW010000087.1 GCA_029287575.1 Gammaproteobacteria bacterium
TCAGCTTCCTCAACTATGATCTGGGATACTTCGACAACGAAAGAGGCCGGGTAGAACCCGGCCCCAATCCGTTCGAACCGGACAAAGTGTCAACTATGTGTCCGGAATAAGGTGTAAACCATGTGACCGGAATACACCCTCGGGAAAATGGGGTGGACGATGGGACTCGAACCCACGACGACCGGAATCACAATCCGGGGCTCGACCAACTGAGCTACGCCCACCACTGTTTGCCGGACTGGCGCGCCCGGCAGGACTCGAACCTGCAACCGTCGGCTTAGAAGGCCGATGCTCTATCCCGTTGAGCTACGGGCGCTGCGTCCGCCGGCGACCGGTAGCGAAATGGTCGGGGCAGACGGATTCGAACCGCCGACCCTCTGCTCCCAAAGCAGATGCGCTACCAGACTGCGCCATGCCCCGACGGCCGCCGAAACCGCGGCCCGCAACCGTCCCTGGACGGGGGTCGGATCATACGCCGGGCCCCGGAGGCAGTCAACGCAACCACGGCGGCTCGCGCAAGGTTTGCCGGGCCCGTTGTTGAGCACTGCCGTGGCCTCGTGCAACAATCCGCCACCCCATTGTCAGGCCACGCGAGGCCCACCCTGCCATGACCGCGAAACTGATCGACGGCAGGGCCGTCGCCGATCGAGTCAAGGGGGAAATCCGCGCGCGCATCGAGGATCGGGTGGCCGCAGGACGGCGGCGCCCCGGGCTTGCGGTCATACTGGTCGGCGACGACACCGCATCGGCCGTCTATGTCAGGAACAAGCGCAGGGCCTGCGATGCCTGCGGGCTCGAATCACGCGCCTACGACTTACCCGGCAGCACATCTCAGCGGGAACTCGACAACCTGATCTCCGCCCTGAATGACGACCCGGCTGTGGACGGGATACTCGTACAGCTTCCCCTGCCCGGGCATCTCGACTCCGAGCGAATCATCGAGCAGATCGACGCCACCAAGGACGTGGATGGCTTTCACCCATTCAACGTCGGCCGCCTGGCGCAACGCAACCCCGCTCTCAGACCATGCACACCCTACGGAATGATCACGCTGCTGGATCACTACGACATTCCGGTCAGGGGCAGGAACGCCGTCGTGGTCGGGGCTTCCAATATCGTCGGCCGACCCATGGCCCTGGAACTTCTGCTGGCCGGTGCAACCACCACCGTCTGCCACCGGTTCACTCACGACCTGCGCGAACATGTCCAGCGGGCCGAAATCCTCGTTGTGGCCGTCGGCAAGCCCGGCCTGGTACCCGGAGAATGGGTGCGCCCGGGCGCCGTGGTACTGGACGTGGGTATCAATCGCCGGGATGACGGCCGGCTCGTGGGGGATGTCGGATTCGACGCCGCCAGCGAGCGCGCCGCCTGGATCAGTCCGGTACCCGGCGGCGTCGGCCCAATGACCGTGGCGATGCTGATGAAGAATACATTGCAGGCAGCGGAGAGGCGGGACCGCGGAGAGACAGGATCCTGACTCCGGTTTCGACGGGGCGCCGGCGGATCTAGGTCCGCTTCCAGGTCGTACGTCCGGCGGCGTCCTCGAGCAGCACGCCGTCGTCGGCAAGCGCGTCCCGAAGGCGATCGGCCTCGGCCCAGTCCCGACGATCCCGGGCCAGCCGTCTGGCCTCGATCATCGCCTCGATCTCCGGGTCGGACAGACTCCCTTTCCCGGCGCCCCGGAACCAGGACTCCGGATCCTGCTCGAGCAGGCCGAGCACACCGCCGAGCGTGCGCAACGTCGTTGCCTGGATACCGGCGGCGGTGTCGTCTCCGGCAACCCGGGCCCGGTTGAGCTCGCGGGCGACGGACTGCATGACGGCAATGCCGCCTGGTGTATTGAAGTCGTCGTCCATGGCGGCCTGAAAGTCAGCCAACGCCTTCGAATCGGATTCCCCGGCCGCGATGTCAACGCCTCGCAGCGCCTGGTACAGGCCGTCGAGGGTGGCGCGAGCCTGCGCAATGTTGTCGTCGCTGTGATGCAGCGGACTACGGTAGTGGCTGCTGAGCACGAAGAAGCGCACGGCCTCCGCCGGAAACTGCTCGAGGATTTCCCGAACCGTGAAGAAATTGCCCAGCGACTTGGACATTTTTTCCTCGTTGATCTCGACAAATCCGTTGTGCATCCAGAGATTGACGAATGCCTCCCCGGTCGCCCCGCAAGACTGGGCAATCTCGTTCTCATGGAGCGGGAACTTCAGGTCCATGCCGCCGCCATGAATATCAAAGTGATTACCCAGGGCCTCGGTGGACATGGCCGAACACTCGATGTGCCAGCCCGGCCGGCCGGGCCCCCACGGAGACGGCCAGCTGGGCTCACCCGGTTTGGCGGCCTTCCACAAGACGAAATCCAGAGGGTCTTCCTTAGCCTCGCTGACGTCCACGCGCGCGCCCGCCCGCAGGTCCACGAGGCGCTTGCCGGACAGAACGCCGTAGTCCGAGAAACTGGCCACCCGGTAGTACACGTCTGAATTGGCGCCCTGGTAGGCGTGACCGCGCGCTGCCAGCTGTTCGATCATGCGGATAATCGCCGGCAGGTGCTCGGTGGCCCGGGGCTCCTGATCCGGCCGCACGATACCGAGAGCGTCGCTGTCGGCATCCATGGCCGCAATAAAGCGCTCGGTCAGCGCATCCATCGGTTCGCCGTTCTCCGCCGCGCGCTTGATGATCTTGTCGTCGATGTCGGTGATATTCCGAACGTAGGTCACCTCGTAGCCACGCCAGCGCAGGTACCGCACCACCATGTCGAAGACGACGAGCATGCGGGCATGACCCAGATGCAGGTAGTCATACACGGTGATGCCGCAGACATAGATCCGCACCCGTCCCGGTTCAAGTGGCTGGAACGGTTGCTTTTTTCCGGTCAGCGAATTGTGAATAACGAGCATGCTCACTCCCTGTGGTTGGCCGGCCCGGGATCGTCCGCAGCCCCGGACCAGCGCTCGAACCGTTCCCTGACCTTCGCCTCGGGCATCAGCGCAAGCATCGGGCGCAGCTCCGGGCCGTCGCCCTGCCCGGTCAGGGCTACCCGCAGAGGCAGGAACAGTGCCCTGCCCTTCGCGCCGGTCGCTTCGCGCACACCGGTGGCAATGGCGTCCAGACCACCGCCGGCCTGGGCCGCCGCCGCCGAAAAAAACGCCGGCCCGGCGACCTCGAGGACCTCCCGGTTCCCGGCAGACGGCTCGATCCGGTCGGATCCGTAAAGACACCGGGCCCAGAACGCGAGTTCTTCGGGTCGCTGAACGTTGGGCCGGACGAGTTCGAGAAAATCCGCCCGGTCGCTCGCCGGCACCGGCGCCAGTCCGTCACCCGCCCATTCCGCGAGTTCCGAATCCTGCGCTGCCATGACGGCCTTGTGCTGCCAGTGGTCGAGCTGCTCGTGATCGAAACGGGCCGGAGACGTGGAAAGCCTGCCGACATCGAATCCGGCAGCCAGCCCGCGCATATCCAGCGGGTCGTCGCCGTCGAGTCCATGGCCAAGTCTCGCCAGGTAATTGGCCACTGCCGAGGCCAGGTAACCCTCCCCGCGGAGATCTGCGAGGCCCTCGCTGCCCGCGCGCTTGGAAAGAGGCTGGCCTTCGGGCGAAACCACCAGGGACAAATGACCGTACCGGGGCGCCTCCAGACCCAGGGCCTCCAGAATCATGAGCTGCCGCGGCGTATTACTGGTGTGGTCTTCCCCTCTGAGAACGTGCGAGATTCCCATGAGGGCATCGTCTAGCGCATTACCGAACATGAAGCCCGGGCTGCCGTCCGACCGGACCAGAATGAAATCGGCGATCTCGTCGCTGGAGACCTGCTGCGGACCCCGCAGCAGGTCCTGCCACGCCAGTGTTCGGCCGGACGGGACGCTGAAGCGCCAGACCGGGGCATGACCAGCGGCCTCCCGGCGCCGTACTTCGTCGCCATCCAGCCGCGCCCACTCCCGGTCATAGCGTGGCGGCCGACCTGCGGCAATCTGCGCGCGGCGATGATCGGCAAGCTCTTCCTCTGTCCTGAAGCACGGATAGGCCGCACCGGCCGACTTCAGCCGGTCCAGAGCGCGGGCATAAATCTCAGCTCGCTCGGACTGCCTGTACGGCCCCCTTGCGCCCCCCCGATCCGGTCCCTCGTCCCAATCCATGCCAAGCCAGGCGAGTTCGGACATCGCCTCGATCAGCCAGCGCTCCTCACTCCGGCTGGAATCGGTGTCCTCGGAGCGGATCAGGAAATCTCCCCCGCCGGCACGCGCAGCGAGAAAATTGAACAACGCCGTACGGACGTTGCCCATATGCAGACGGCCCGTGGGGCTGGGGGCGAAACGGGTTCTGACAGACTGGCCGGACATGGCGCGCAATGGTACCCACCGGCCGCTCCGCATAGAAGCGATTTTTGGCAAGCCAGCACGGCCTTCCCGTGCGCGCGCCATCGCCCGACGTTATCCTCGTCGAGTACCATGACCCTGTTGAATGTCTGTTCTGCTCAGACGGAGGAAGCTCATGCGACGATGCCTCGAGCGGGCTCTCATGACCCTGATCCTTGTGGTTTCCGCCGGCGTGGGTGCCGAAGAAACGATCCCCATGTTCCCCCGCTTCGCCATCGAGACCACCGAAGGCCGGTTCGTCATCGAACTGGACGGCCAGCGAGCGCCCCTGACGGTGATGAATTTTTCGCGCTACGCGCTCGATGGGTTCTACAACGGGCTCGTCTTCCACCGGGTCATACCGGACTTCGTCGCTCAGGCCGGCGGCTATGACGCCGAACTCAAGGAGCGCCCGCCCCGCGATCCGATCCCGAACGAGTCCGGCAACGGCCTGCGAAACGAACGGGGCACGATCGCCATGGCCCGCCAGAGGCCCCCGCAT
>JARFQW010000109.1 GCA_029287575.1 Gammaproteobacteria bacterium
CGCAATCTGCACCTCGGCGCTGGTGATGATAAGGCTGAAGTGGCGGTGGGCGCCGGAGGGCTTGCCGACAAGGACAAGCCGGGTTCGCCCGCCGGACTGCCGCTGGATCCACAAGGCCACCATGGACAGCCTGCGTCCGACAGTGATCACCAGATCCGGCCAGGGCCCTTCCAGGAGGTCTGACGCGGCCAGGTCGATATGGTGCAGGGAGGCTTTAACCCGTGGCTTGCGCTTTGTCCAAGCGTCAGCGACGCGCACGTACTTGCGCTCCACCGGGATCCCCAGGGCCGCCACGAGGGTTTCTACCTGGGCGTTGTCGCCGAGCCTGTCGCCCACGATCATCCAGACTCTGGGAGAACGGCCCTGCCCGGACGGATTGACTGAAGATGAAGACGCAACGCGCCCGTCAGGCGCCCCCGGGCCGGGCACGGCGGACACGGACGAGGACGGTTTCGTGGACATGGCCAGGTGGGCTGCTTGCCCGGGCCGCGGCCCGGCGCGACGCCCTCAGGCGCTCACTGCCGCCGGTTCAGCCGATGCAGCGGCCGGCTTGTAGCCAAAGGCCGGGGAGATCCTGGAATAGACCAGGTCTTCGAGCTCGGCCACTTGCTCGGGGGTGAAGTAGTCCCGGTACCCGCCCACCTTGCCGCGGCGTACCTTGTACGTGGTCGGGTCATTGCGGTCCTTCAGGCGCATGCCGCCCTGGCGGAAAAACCCGCCGGTCTCCAGCTTGCGCAGGTTGTCGAATGATCCGAATTCCACCGCCTCGCGAATTTCCTCGTCGCTGAAATCCGCGCCGAGGAGTTCGACAACCGACTTCAGTGTCGTGAGCGGATCGGCGCGCATGTCCTCGTAGCGAATAATCCGGCCGCGTTCCAGCGGCCGGATGCGCCGCTCCCAGGCGTTGAGAAACTCGACCAGGCATTCGATGCCGATGTCGCTGTGACGAACGAACTCCCACATCTCCACCGTTTTGCGGTCGATGGGGTGGGGAATGAAGTGGTTGATGAGTTCCTGCTTGTGGGCCGACTGCCGCTTCGTAAACTGGAAATACCAGGACACGGCGATGTCCAGCGGGTTACGCGCAATCAGAAGAACCGGCTTGTGCTTGAGCACCGAATCCGGGGCGTCCGGCTCGAGGGCATCGCCGATGACGCCTTCGTAGCTGTAGTACCCGTTGGACGACGCGAGCCGCGGAATCTCGGGATTCTTCAGCGCGAACTCGTCGGTGTTGATCAGCCGGTTGGCGGGCAGCCCGTAACGCACCTGGTAAAGACGCGACAGCATGACCTTCAGCCAGGTATTGCCGCTCTTGGGATGCCCGATGATGAGCAAGCCCGAACGCTCCGCCGATTTCAGTTCGAGCTGCGCCAGATACTTTCGGCGGATACCCACACGCGTACGGGCGGGCAGCGGGAAGGTCGGCAGGAGCACCAACCACTTCTTGACACCATCGCTGAGCTGAAACATTGCCTTGAATTCCCTTCGACAGCCGGCGGATTCCTCGCCTCGGCAAGGACCGCCGGACCCAATCGGTAAAGTATGCGGAAGATGCCGCCACGACGCTACAGGCCGGCGCAATTCATGGCCGGGTCCCGGCTCAGCCGGCGCGCGACAGATCCGGCCCCGGCGCGGCCGAAACCGCAGGGCGGGCGTCCTTGGGCCAGCGTCTTTTGGCGCAGAACCAGTCCGCCGGCCGTTCTCGGATCCAGTCCTCGAAGCGGGCATTGATCTGGCGGGTCATGTCGAGCGCCTGCTCGGCTTCCGGGGCATGTGTGTCTGCCGGGAGTATGGGCCCGTGGATCGTTACCCGGTAGCGGGCGTCACTCAGGCGCTCGGTCTGCAAGGGCACCAGATCGCAGCCGAATCGCAGCGCCAGGCGCGCGGGTACCACGGTGGTCAGCTTATCGATGCCGAACATGGGCACCGGGACGCCGCTGTCTACCCGCTGATCCATGATCATGCCGATGGACCGGCCAGCGGCGAGTTCCCTCACGAGACCCCGCATGCTGGTATCCCTGGGCAGAAGCCGGCATCCCAGGGCCTCGCGGCTTTCGGACAGAACCGCATCGAGAAACGGGTTCTGCAGCGGCGTGTAGACGGCCGTGACCGGCGCAAACCGGGAGATTGCGGCAGCGCAGAGTTCCCAGTTGGCGAGGTGCGCAGCGACGAATACCGCCGGCCGGCCGTTCGGGCTGAATGCCGGGATGTCTCCTTCAATTACCGTCTCCAGGCGATTCTCATCCCCGGAGCGACAGATATCCTCCAGGTGCGAATACTCCACCAGCAAGGCGCCGACGCCACCCCAGATCTCGGTCGCAATCGCTTCGCGCTCGGCGGGAGTCTTCTCCGGAAACGCAAGTTCCAGGTTACGCAGGATTTTTGCGTGTTTCGGCAAGCGGGGACCTACCCGGGAGGCCACGCGCCGTCCCACGGAGGTTGCGTGTTCCACGGACAGGCGCCGAAAGAAGGCCATGAAGCCCCGGAATATCCCGGACTCGGCCATCCACACGGCACGGCTGAGTGCCGAGGAGCGCTCCGCGGCCTTGCTGAACCGGTTTCCGAGTACAAAGCGTGTCACGAGTACAGAAACTTCCAAAAACAGTGATTCACTACCATGCCGGGCCACGAGGCGTCGGCGCATGACCGGGCCGGCTGAAGGCCCGACCCGAACGGGAACATTCGGAGTCTACGGACGGGCTGCCGCTCGTGCCACACGCTCAGCCCCCCCAGCGGGAATTCACGACCCGGCACCATCGCGTAGAATCCAGCGGCTGCAACGTCGATGAAGACCGTCTCGTGCCCGAGCTTACCGCCAAGCGGAATCCAGCCGCTCCCGACCGGGATCCAGCCACTCGCGCCGCGCCGTCGGCATGGGTGCTCGATGCGTACCGGGCCGGCGAGCGAACCCAGATCATGGCCCTGGCCTCTGCGTTGTCGGAGGATTGCGGCTGGTCGGTGGAAATCAAGCCCCTTGCCCATCGGCGAACCGATTTCGTCCCGGGTCTGCTGCGCGCGGAAAGCCTTGCGGGCCTGCGGCTGGACGAGTCCGGCCCGCTCACGCCACCCTGGCCGGATGTTGTGATTTCGGCGGGTATGCGCAACGAACCCGTGGCCCGCTGGATCCGCCGCCAGTCGAAAGGCAGGACCCGGCTGGTCTGGATCGGACGGCCGTGGGCGCCCATCGACACGTTCGACCTCATCGTCACCACGCCCCAGTACCGGCTGCCCGAGACCCGCAACGTGCTTCACAACGTGGGCACCCTGCATCGAATCACGCCCGGCACGCTAGCGGAAGCCGCGCGGGCCTGGGCTCCGACCTTTGACGCCCTGCCCCGGCCGGTTGTCGGCGTGATCTGCGGCGGGCACAGCGGGCCGCTCACCTTCGGACCCGCGAGCGCCCGCAGGCTGGGGCAGATCGCCACGGCGGCGGCCGGCGGCGGAAGCGTGATCGCAACGACCAGCCCAAGAACTTCGGTGGCCGCAACCGATGCGCTGGCAGCCTCCCTGACCGGTCCCCATTTCCTGTTTCGCTGGGATCGCGCCACCCAGAACAACCCCTATCTGGCAATCCTCGGCACCGCCGACCGGCTGATCGTGACGAGCGATACGGTGTCCATGCTTTCGGAGGCGGTGGCTACGGGCAAACCTGTGGAAATCTTCGACCTGGAAAATCCTCCGCGCGCCACCGCTTCAGTGCCGGAAAGCGCGGAACCGGCGGACACCCGCATGTCGGCACGCATCTATCGCGGTCTGATGGACCACGGGCCCCGGCGGGCGACGCGGGATCTGTCGCTATTCCACCGGGCATTGATCCGCGATGCGCGGTGCCACTGGGTCGGCCAGGCGGGGGAAACGCCCCCCGCGAAACCTCTCGACGATCTGGAACGGGCGGTGAATCGGGTGCGCGAGCTCGCGGGCGACGGGCCCGTGGGGTGAGGCCTTGAAACATCACCCATCGGACGGTCTCGTGGCGGACGTTACGGACCGGCCCCCGACGCGCTAACATAAGCGACTACCGTGGTCGCAGCGGCCCCGGCCCGCAAACCGCGAAAAACGACGGCTCCGCAGCACCGGAGCGGCGAGGGACAAGACAAGTGGCAAGCTACGAGCAGTGTCTCGGAATCGTCAAAGAAGCCCTGGGGCCTTTTGTCCCGCCGGGCAAGGCCATCGGTACGGAAATCGACCTGGTGGGAGACCTCGGGCTCAGCTCCCTGCAGGTCCTCGAAATCGTAACCGATATCGAGGACTCCCTTGATATTTCATTGCCGCTCAATGAGTTACCGAACGTCAATACGGTAGAGCAACTCGCGCGCCTGCTCGAGTCCGCCTCGGGAGGAGAGGCGGCATGAGCCTGCTCGGCAAGTTCCAGGCTTTTGCCGACCTGCGTGACGAACTGCTAAGCCATGGCACCCTGCCCTTTGGCGTCGTCACCGAGAAAATTCTCTCGCCCACCGAAGGCATTGTGCACGGCCGGAAAACCATCCTGGCCGGCACCAATAACTATCTGGGTCTCACCTTCGACGCCGACGCGGTAAAGGCCGGTCAGCGGGCCCTTGCCGAGGAAGGCACCGGGACGACGGGATCGCGCATGGCGAATGGGACCTATGCCGGACATCTTGCCCTGGAGAAGGAAATCGCGGAGTTCTTCAACCGCCGCCACGCCCTGGTGTTCACGACCGGATTCTCCGCCACCATGGGGATGGTCTGTGCGCTGGCCGGACGGGACGATGTACTCCTGATCGATGCCGATTGTCACGCCAGCATTTACGACGGCTGCCGGCTGAGCGGTGCGGAGATTCTTCGTTTCCGTCACAACGACGTCGCCGACCTGGAAAAACGTCTGCGCCGGCTCGGCGAACGGGCGGCCAATACCCTGGTCGTGACCGAAGGCCTCTACAGCATGCTGGGGGACCAGGCGCCTCTGGAAGCCATGGTCGAGGTGAAGGACCGCTATGGCGCCTGCCTGTTGCTGGACGAGGCCCACTCGATGGGGGTGTTCGGGAACCGGGGCCGGGGACTCGCGGAGGCCCTGGACGTCGAGGACGAAGTGGACTTCGTGGTCGGTACGTTCAGCAAGAGCCTGGGTTCGATCGGCGGATTTTGCGTCAGCAACCGCCCGGAACTGGAGCTGTCGCGGTTCGCGGCCAGGTCCTACATCTTCACGGCTTCGCCCACGCCATCGATTGTGGCGTCGACACGCGTGACGCTGCAGCGGGTGGCGGAGGGCCAGGAGCTGCGCGCCCAGCTCTGGGAAAACTCCAGGCGCCTCTATGCGGGTCTGACCGAGGCGGGTTTCCGGCTGGGGCCAGAGCCCGGACCGGTTGTCGCGGTGTTCGTGGACTGCCAGGAAACCGCCATTGCCTGGTGGCATGACCTCCTGGAAAACGGCGTCTACGTGAACCTGGTCATGCCGCCGGCGACGCCGAGCACGAGCTGTCTTCTCCGCTGCAGCATCAGCGCAGCGCATACGCCGGAACAGGTGGGCCACATCGTGGACCGTTTCGCCGCCCTTCTGGCCGAACCGCAGGCCACCGGGGCCGCCGTTACCAAGGCCGGCTGATAGCGCTCCTGCGGCCGGCGGCGGGTCGAGATCTCAGACGGCCGCGCGATGCGCCTGCGAACCCGGCGGCGGCCGATGAACGGTGCGTTCCGAGACCGTGTACACCACGTGGGCAAACTCGGCGAGCGCCGGCTGGTGCGACACCGCGACGATCGTGAGGTCCCCGCAGAGACCCTTCAGCGTCTTGCAGATCGCCGCCTCGCTGGCCGGATCCAGGGCACTGGTCGCCTCGTCGAGAATCAGCAGCCGCGGCCGGTGGGCCAGCGCCCTGGCCAGCATGATCCGCTGACGCTGGCCCGCTGACATGCGGGCGCCCCGCTCGCCGACGCTGGTCTGCATACCTCCCGGCAGGGCCGCCACGAAGTCCCAGGCATCGGCCTGCAACAGCGCATGCCGGGCGTCTTCCTCGTCCAGGTCCGGGTCCCCCAGAGTGACGTTGTGGTAGATCGTGTCGTGGAGCAGGACGGTGTCCTGGGGCGCGTAACCGATCTGCCGCCGCCAGTCCTTGAGATCCACCGTCTGCAGCGGCACGCCATCGACGCGCACTTCGCCGTTGGTGGGTGACGTCAGCCCGGCGATCATGTCGAGAATCGTGGTCTTGCCGGAGCCGGACTGGCCGATGATCGTCGTCAGCTTGCCCGCCGGTATGTCGATATTCACGTCCTGGAGGATGGTCTCGTCTTCATAGACCAGGCTGACGTCATCCAGCACGATGTTTTCCTCGAGCCTGGGCGCCGGCACGCCTTCGAACTCCTCCCGCTTGGCCTCGGCCTCGTCGACAGCCTCCATGAGGGACCAGTAGGCGCTCTCGGCGGCAACCATTTTCTGGTAGTGCTTCTGGATTTTCCCGAAGTGCGCAAGGACGCGGCCGAGCAGCAGCACGAGCACCAGGACCTCGGCAATGGGCATGTTCCAGCGCTCCAGGAGGAAGAACATGCCCAGCGCGATCGCAATGGCGAACATCGGCTCCTGCGCCGCGGTCAGCAAGGCCTTGCTGAACACGTCTTTTTCGAGGGCCCGGTTGAGGTTGCTCGTCTCCGCCTGCAGCACCCCGTCCGCCAGATTCTCCCGGCCCATGGCCTTGAGGGTCTTTACCGACGCGAGCGTGTCGGTCAGACGGGAGAGCAGTGACTTCAGGAGATTGGTCCGCCGCTTGCCGGCACTGCGTGTCATCTCCACGAGGGAGTGGGACAAGAGGAGAATCACGCCGGCGGCGACAATAGAGGAGACGGTCGCCTTCCAGGACACCATGACGGCAACACCGAGATAGACCAGCGCCTGGATCGCGTAGGCAAAAATGGACACACCGAACTCGTACGCGATGGCCGAGCGCCAGGCCTCCGTGGCCATGCTGTTTGTCAGCCGGCCGACAGGCTGGTGGACGAAATAGTCCCACCGGCTGCCCATGACCGCGCGCAGCAGCCGAAGACGCAGATCCGTCGTTACCCGGGCCTTCGTGTACCCGACCTGCCGATTCGCCAGCAGCACGAGCAGACTCTTGAGAGTGATGCCCACAACCACCACAACCAGGAGACTCAGCACCGAGGGAGTAACCCCGATGCGCTCCAGCATGTTGGTGATGAACTGGCTGGATGCCAACTCGGATTCGGCGACACCGCCGCCGCCCGACTCGACCGCCATGCTCAACAACGGGAGCAGCGCCGTGATGCTGAAACCTTCCGCGAGGCCGGCGGCAAGCAGCGCCAGAACCATCAACAGGCTCTGCCAGGGATAAGCGCGGGTGAAACGGATCAGGATCATGTCAACTCATAGCCGGAGCTTGGATACCAGGGGGTGAAGCGCCCGGGGCGGGAACGGGCCGACCCGTGTACCAACGTCGCGTTGTCGCCTTCGGGCCGTGTGACGCGCCGGAAAACACCGGCGGAACAAGCCGCGAAGTATACCGCGACCGGGCCATTCGGAGCAGGCCTGCGGTACTATTGGCAAGGCCTGTCACGAACAAGGACACGGCGTGCCCATGCCCCCGGACTCCAGCCCCTCCCCCGTCGACACAGCGCCGGTCTGGCTGCTTCTGGGCCAGAAAGCCGGCGACAACAATCAGGTCGTGGCACTCGGCGAGGCCCTCGGCCGTCCGTTCGAGGTCCGCCGACTGCGCTTCCGGCCCACGGAACTGTGGAGCAATGTGCTGCTCGGACCGAACCTTCTGGGCATCGACGCGGCCAGCCGCGCCGGACTCCGGCCACCGTGGCCGAAGCTGGTCATTACGGCGGGGCGCCGCAACGAGCCGGTCGCCCGCTGGATTCGCGAGCAGGCAGACCACCCGGTCGCGCTCGTTCACGTCGGCCGGCCCTGGGCTCCGCTGGATACGTTCGACCTGATCATTACGACGCCCCAGTACCGGCTGCCGGAGAGTCCCAATATTCTGCGTCTGGACCTGCCCCTCCACCGGATCGCGCCCTCGGCGCTGGAGCAGGCCAGGGCCGCGTGGCTGCCGAGGCTCCAGCACCTGCCCAAGCCACGGATCGCGGTGCTGGTCGGCGGCCAGTCCGGGCAGTACACGCTGGGGGAAGACAAGGCCGTGACCCTCGGCCGCCGGGCGTCCGCTCTTGCCCGGGAAATGGACGGATCGCTGCTGGTGACGACCAGCGCGCGCACCCCGGCTCGAGCCACCGAGGCCCTCGCGGCCGAGCTTGAGGTGCCCCACATCATGCACGAGTGGCGGGCAGACCAGAGAGAAAATCCCTACCTGGGCTACCTCGCCATCGCCGACCAGTTCATCGTGACCGGCGAAAGCATGTCGATGCTGACGGAAGCCTGCGCAACCGGGAAACCGGTGCATATCTTCGATCTCCATGACGACGCGTTTCCCGTGACCGCCGGAGAGTGGGTCCGCCGTCTCAGGGAAGCCATGGGTTACCGATCCCTGACCCACCGGCTTGCGCAACGGTTTGCGCCCGTTCGCATGCGCCGGGATATTTCCGCCCTGCACGATGCGCTGATCCGAGACGGACGATGCGTCTGGCTCGGCGATCCGCTGCCCGCCAATGAACCGCCGCCGCTTCCGGACAGCTCCGCCGCGGCAGAGCGGGTCCTTGCCCTGCTCGAAAACAACGCCTGAGACGCCGGTTATCCGGCCCCGCCACGCGCAGGGTCAGGCAGGCAGCTCCAGGGGCGGCGCCGGCGCCGGCGCAAGCGGCTCGACCTTTTCGAGCACCTCGAAGGCGTCGTGACGCACATGATTTTGCGACATCTCGGCCCTCAGCATGTCCTCGGTGACGATTCCCTGGTCCAGGCATTCCTTCAGCAGGCCGAAGAAAAAACGCTCCTGGTTGGGATCCGGATGCCGCTTGTAGTCGCCGAGAAGCGCGTACTCGCCAAGCAGCTTGCGCCGCGCCCGCATGGCCCAGCCGAGGGGCGGAAACAAGCGAAAACGCTCTGCGGGACGCCAGTCCGTGGGGAGTCCGGTTTTCCACGGCTGGGTCTTTCGGCGGGTGTTGTGCAGCATCTTCGTGCGCGCCGTCAGCCGGTCGAAATCGTTCCACTCCTGTTCGAAGAAGCCGATGCTCTCCGGATCCTCCAGCTTCAGGCAGATCCAGGGCTGGTAGTCGCGTTTGAAGGCGAACAGTTCGCGGAAGCCTTCTTCGGCGTTCCAGTGGCCCAGCCTGGCACAGTCCAGCAGCATGACGCTGCTGGCATAGCACTTGTCGATCAGGCCCTTCGGCCCCGAGCGCATGCGGCACATGATGGCCTTGCCGCCCATGTCCCTGTTCAGGAGTTCCCACACGTCACCGACGGCAAAGATGTCCGGGTCGATGACAATGGCACGGCCGGAATAGCCCATCAGCTCCGGCGGCGTAAAGCGCAGCGGCGTAAAGGACTGCAGGTCGTCGTTCAGCCAGACCCGCTCGACGCCGTCGCGGAGATACATCCGGCCCTCGTGCTCGGCCAGCCAGGGATAGTCCCGCGTATGGACGATCTTCACGTCAAAGCGGTCGGCGTTCGGCGAGTTGCGTTTCAGCGCGTACTGAGCCACCAGCGCGCCGACGACCTGCTTGTGGTTGGTGTGAATGAACACGCAGTGGTCCACGATCACCTTCCTCCTCATTCAGCAAACTGTGAGCCCGGGTTTTTCGCTCGCAGCCAGTCGGCCGCCGGCCCGCCCCGGGACGAATCCGGCAAGTATCGCCGCTGTCGCGGCCAGCGCAAGCGCTCGCCGAAAATTGCCCGCTGCGCGCATCTGATCACGATGGCATCGTCGACCGCCGAGAGCGGTCCTTGCGGCTCGGTCTGCGCCCGGCAAATCCGGCTATCGCAGAACGCCCTGACGATACAGCCGCAACAGCTCCGGCCAGACATACAGCCAGGGCCGTCTGCGCATGCGCTCGGAGACCTCGACACGGACACCGCTATGGCGCTCCAGCTTCCAGACGGCGTAGTCCAGTCCGCCCTCGAAGGTGGCCATTGCCTTGAACCAGCGCAGCACGCTCATGAGCTTGCCGGTGCGTCGCCGCAGGGCCCAGGCGCGCCTTGCGCCGCCGGACGAACGGCCGCCGGCCGCTGACTCGGTATCCACGGCGTCCCATACGGCCTGATAGTAGTCCTGATTGGCTTCCACGATGCTGCGCGAACGGTCGCCCGATTCCGGGCGCAGTTCCGTGCCATAGCTGAGGCCGAGGGCCTCGGCCCAGCGGTCTTCAGGCGTCGCGGAGGCATCCAGCAGCGGCAGTGTCTCCGCGAGCAAGGTGCGGACCGCCGATGCCAGGCATTCGACGATCGACTCGCCGGTGGCGGGATCCCGCACCTGGTCCACGCGGCAGGGCTGCGCAAACCGCCCCCAGAGGTAAGGATGAAACCATCGCCCGGACGTACCGCGGCGCAAGTCCTCCATGCTCAAGACCGCGTACTTGGCGCGGATCGGTCCGTCGGGGGTGTCGGTTTCGATGTAGCTCACGGTCGGCGGCAGCACGCGGGCCAGGTTTCGGGCCCGCCAGCCCGGAAACGCCGAAGCGTAGTCCGACACGATGACGTAAAGATCGACCAGCCCGTCCCGGGGATTCCCGGAGCGCAGGCAGGAACCGTAGAAGATGACGGCCAGCATGCTGGCGCCGAACCGCTCCCGCATGGCCTCGCCGAGAACGGCCACGGCGTCGGGCACCGGCTGGAAGACCGTCTCGCGGATGATGTCGTGGAGCCTGTCGCTCACCGGGGCCACCGTGGCGCGGATACGCGCACTGCAACGCAATGCCCGGCATTATATACGCCAGGTGCGGCCACCGAGCCGCGGACCGGCCGGATCTGACCATGCCCGAATCTGCCCTGAAAATGTCTGAATCTGCCGGTGCCGACGACCGGACGGAACTGACCTTCGCGCATATCACCGATGCCCATCTGACCTCCCCCGACGGCGCCTCAGCCGGCGAGTTGATGAACAAGCGGATACTCGGCGCCCTCTCCTGGCGTCGACGACGGCGGCATATTCATCGGCCCTCGGTACTCTCCGCCCTGGTCACGGATCTGGCAGCCCAGGCACCGGCACACGTGGCCATTACCGGCGACCTGACCCAGATCGGACTGCCGATGGAGTGCCAGGCGGCCCGGGCATGGCTGGATGAGCTTGCGCCGCCCGCCGGTGTCAGCCTGGTTCCAGGCAACCACGACCGGTATGCCAGGGCGGCGTGGGCTGAGACCGTCGGGCTCTGGGCGCCGTATGCGGCAACCGATGCAACGGGCCGCGTGGTTACAAGAGACCCTGGCAGCCCGGACGCCCCGGAATTTCCGGCGGTTAGGGTGCGCGGACCGGTCGCGTTTATCGGAGTGTCATCATCCGTGGTCAGCCCCTGGTTCATGGCGACCGGACGCGTCGGCGCCGCCCAGCGCGGTCACCTGGGCAGGATTCTCGAACGTGCCGGGGACGCGGGTCTGTTTCGGGTGCTGCTGATCCACCACACGCCGGTGCCGGGTGGCGACAAGTGGCGAAAGCGGCTTACCGACGCCGGTGACGTTGCCCGGTTGATCGGCCGACACGGGGCGGAACTCGTGCTCCACGGCCACACCCACCGGCTGCAGACAAGCGGGCTTCCGGGGCCGGACGGTCGCAGCGTGCCGGTGGTCGGCCTGTCCTCCGCATCTGCTGACGATCCGCGGCCCGGACGGGAAGCGCGCTATTCCCTCTGGACCGTGCAACACGCGGATGGCGGACACCGCCTGACCCATCGAAGCCGCGTCTTCCGCGACGGGCTTTTCGCGGAGGGCACCGACTGGAACCCCCTCGATCAATAGGCGCTCAATCGGAACTTCCGGCCAGCCGCCGCGCCAGTTCCAGATCCTCAGGTTTGTCCACATCGATGGCCGCCCTCCCGAAGGGCAGGATCACCGGTGCAACCCGCGCCCCGGAAAGCGCGGACAGGCGATCCAGAGCCGCGCTCAGGGTCAGTCGCCGGGTAACGTACCGAAGGAGCGTCAGGGGACCCAGCGTGCGCACCATCCGGGCGGGACTCTTGCGGTTGGCTTCAATGTGCCGCCAGAAATCGACGGCCTGCCGGCCGGTCGGGGTCAGGAAGGCAAACAGGTTCGTGCCGCAGTACCCGCCGTCACGGAAGCGGCTCACCGTGCGCCGGGTATCCGGCGCCACCGCAAATACCATCTCCTCGCGGGCCAGGCCGATGGCCACGTCGGCGCCGGTCTTCATGGCACCGGCCAGGAAGGCATCCACCATGCCGGTTTCCAGCAACGCGTGATCGGCGGTCGTGACCAGCACCGGCGTATCCGCCGGTGTCCCGTCGAGTACCGAGGAAACCGTGCTGGCCGGCGAGCTTCGACCGGGCACGCGCCGGGCCCCGAAGGCGTTCAGACCGGCGCGGATAACGGGATCCTCAGCCGCTTCATCCGCCAGCCCCGCCACGACCAGGGGACCCACGGCAGTGGCCCGTGACAATGCGCGCAGAACACGCAGAAGCATAGCCTCTCCGGCTACCTCGACAACGGCCTTGCAGGGGGCTCCCGCAACCTCGGCGACCGGATCGACACCTGCGCGGCTCCCCGCCAGAACGGCGGCCGTAAACGATTGGCTGGACTGCATGGATCGAGAGGTCCGGATTGACTGGGTGAGGGATCGCCGCAGACTGGTGTCCTGCGGGCCGACGTGATGGTAAACCCTGCGCGGGAACGCGCGCACGTGTCCTCGGCAATGACGGTTTGGGCACAATTTGCTGGATTCGGCGGCCACGCACGAAGACGCGCCCGATGGCGGGTTGAGTCGCAAATTAGCGCAGATTTGCGATTATTGCCCGCCGAAAAAGCGGCAAACCGGGGGCCGGGGAAATACTCAGGTTCGGGGGTTGATAGCAGGCAGAACGCCCCTATTTATAGCGGGCGCCTGCTTTGGGCGGGGTTCCGGGAAATTGTGCATAGCATCACAAACCGGAAAGAATATGACTTAAGACATTGCTAAACAGACCGGTAAACGGCTAACTTAACGCCCGAGATCAGGCGATGGGGCATGCGCAGTTCGCACTCATGCGGGTCTCAGAGGCCGAAAATCAGGGGATGACAGGGGCTTTCCGAGATCCGGCGAAGGCCAGTTTGGAAAGAAATAACCTCACTAAATCAAGGGGATGTCGTCGGTGCCGGTGTTGCCATGGGGAGACTCCGCAAACTCGGCCCTAACATCCGACAGGTTCGGAAACCTTCGCTCCGCTTGCGGGGCGGGGTTTCTTAGTACGCGCGCACAACCAGCGGCTCGACATTGATGCGTCAGACCGAAGAAGAAGTAATGCAGGAGGTAGACCAGGGTATGGAGCCCACGCCTACAAACAGTAACCTGCCCTTGCGGCCGGCCGATTTCCGCGGTCTTGCCGAGGCGCTGGATTACGCCGCTCAGGGAGCCACCGGCGCCAACTTCTACGATGGGCGTGGCAACCTCGAGGCAGTGCTCCCTTACAGCGAGCTGCGCGAGCGCGCCCGTGATGCCGCCCGCCGCCTGCTGGGACTTGGACTCGAGCGCGGCGCGAGAGTTGCGCTGGTCGCCGAGACCACGCCGGATTTCCTGGTCTTTTTCTTCGCCTGCCAGTATGCGGGCGTGGTTCCGGTGCCGCTGACCGCCGCGCTGACCCTCGGCAGCAGGATCGCCTACGTGAACCAGCTGCACGGCCTTCTGGAGAACTGCTCCGCCTGTGTCCTGGTGGCCCCGTCCGGCTACGAGGCCTACTTCGGCGGCGCGGGCGAAGGGCTGGGCCTGAAGTTCTGCGGAACGCCGGAGGCATTCGCCGAACTGCCCCAGGCCGACGTCGAGCTGGAGCCGCTCAAGGGCAACGAAATTGCGTACATCCAGTACACCTCGGGCAGCACGCGGTTTCCCCGTGGTGTTCTGATTACCGAGGATGCGGTTCTGGAGAACCTGACGGGCATCGCCCGGCACGGCCTCAAGCTGACGTCCGAGGACCGTTTCTTCTCGTGGCTGCCCTTCTACCACGACATGGGCCTGATCGGAAAAGTGCTCACACCGCTTTCCTGCCAGCTCTCCGTGGACTACCTGGGCACCCGCGAATTTGCGATGCGCCCGCGCCTGTGGCTCGAGCTGATGACTCGCACGCGCTGCACGATCTCCTTCGGCCCGCCGTTCGGCTACGAACTGTGCGGACGCCGTCTGCGCGAGGGGGATATCCCCAGCTACGACCTCAGCAACTGGCGCCATGCCGGCGCCGGCGCCGAAATGATTCGTCCGGAGGTCCTGAATGCGTTCAGCGATCTGCTGGCACCGAGCGGCTTCCGCCCGGAGGCGTTCCTGCCCTGCTACGGCATGGCCGAGTGTTCGCTGGCGATCAGCTTCGCGCCGCTGGATGAGCGCTTTGCTATCGACGAAGTCGATGCAGACCACCTGTCGCGTACCGGCGAAGCCGTGCCGGCATCCGAACTCACCGATCCCGGCCGGGTCCGTCAGTTCGCCATGTGCGGCGAGCCGCTCCCCGGCTACGACATCGAGATTCGCGGCGCCGACGGCAATCCGCTTCCCGAGCGTCGCAGCGGAACCATCTTCGTTCGCGGCCCCAGCGTCATGTCGGGCTATTTCAACGAGCCCAAGGTCACCGCGCAGGTGCTGTCCGCCGACGGTTGGCTGGACACTGGCGATACCGGCTACCGGGTCGGCAACAGCCTCGTTATCACCGGCCGCACGAAGGACATCATCATCGTCAACGGGCGCAACATCTGGCCGCAGGATCTCGAGTATCTGGCGGAACAGCAGCCCGAAGTCCGGACTGGTGATGCGCTGGCCTTTTCCGCCCCCGCGGCGGATGGTTCGGAAATGCCGGTCCTGGCGGTCCAGTGCCGTCTCAAGGAGGCTGCGGAACGCGCCGATCTCCATGCGCGGCTGCAGGGCCTGGTAAGTGAAGAACTCGGAATCCGCTGCACGGTGGAACTCGTGCCGCCCCGCTTCCTTCCGCGCACCTCCTCCGGCAAGCTCTCCCGGTCCAAGGCCCGGCAGAACTACATCGAGAGCCAGGCCCGCAAGGAGCGGGAAGCCGGCCGCATGCCGGTTCGGGAGCGGGCCACCGGGTAAACGCCCCAGCGGCGTTCAATTCCTCCCGGGACATCACCCATGAGCCCGACGGGCGGAGCCCCCCTTGTCGCACTGACCGGAGCGACCGGTTTTATCGGACGCCGCATGCTTGCGGCGTTGTCCGACTCCGGCGTACGGGTGCGTGCCCTCGCCCGCGACCCGAAGCGACTGGACGGTGTGCTGGCCGCCGGCAATGTGGTCCGCGGATCTCTGGATGAAGACGAGGCCCTTGCGGCCCTGACTGCCGGCGCGCACCGGGTCATCCACTGTGCCGGTGCCGTCCGCGGGGCAACCCGCGAGCAGTTCGACGCGATCAATGTCGCCGGCGCCGCACGCGTCGCGCATCATGCGCGAAACGCCGGCGCCGGGGGGCTCCTGCTGGTTTCGTCGCTGGCGGCCAGGGAGCCCCATCTGTCGCCTTATGCGTCGAGCAAGCGCGCCGGAGAGGCCGCTGTGAAGAAAGCCCTTGGCGAGCTGCCGCTGTTCGTGATCCGGCCACCGGCCGTGTACGGGCCGGGTGACCGGGAGATGCTGCCGCTGTTGAAGACCATGGCCCGGGGAACCGCACCGGTATTCGGGCCGCCCGATGCCCGCTTTTCGCTGATCTTCGTCGATGACCTGGCCGCCGCCGCTGCTGCGTGGGCCACCGCCGATACCCCGCCCACGGGGCTCTTCGAGATTCACGACGGCAAGGCCGATGGCTACAGCTGGCTGGAATTCGCCGCGGGCATCGAGGCGATCACTGGCCGGCCCGTGAAACTGCGGCATATCCCGTCATTCGTGCTGGACGTCCCGGCTGCTGTCAACGGACTGGCCGGCCGCCTCGGCCTGGTGTCCCCCATGCTGACACCGGGCAAGCTTCGGGAGCTTCGGCATCCGGACTGGGTCTGCCGGGCCGGCGCACCGCGGCTGCTCCCCGGCTGGAAGCCCCGGGTCGGGCTTCACGAGGGACTGCTCAGCACGCCCGGGTGGCGGCCGGTGTCCGGCGACGCCGCTTGACCCGGCTCAGGCCCTTCGATTAACTCCGGACCATGAACGCCCCTCGAACCAGACGAACCGCGCTGCTGACCGTTGCGCTGCTCGCCCCGGCGCTGGGCCCCGCCGGCGCCGGCGGGCCAGACGCAGCCCGGGAAGGCGCGTTCGACGGATCGAGGGTTCAATGGTCCCAGGCTCGCCTGGGTGCATCGAAGTTCTTCATGTCGCTGGACGTGGACATCACGCTGGAGCTGGTGAGCGCGGCCGCGGCGACGGCGAGCCTCGGTCGACATTCGACATTCGACGGTCTCGCCGCCCCGGCGCATACGCTGAGCATGCGCTATTTCAGCGAGGGTTTCGGCCGCACCAGCCGCGTGGAAATGCTTCTGGATCCCGCGAGCGGGTCCATGCTGCGCCGCTCGACTCACGATACCGGCAACCGCTATCGGCTTCGGGTCTATCGATACGCCCAGGACAAGGTGCTCCGGCTGACCCGCCGGCCCGGGAACGGCGAGGAAACCCGGGCACCGGAAGCGTGGTCCAGATTCGCGGAGGAAATCCATGTCTTCCCCAAGCACCGGCCGGTTCTTCCGGTCACCGAGCCGGCCGCCCTCATTTACCTCGCGGCGGCTTCGGGAATCCGGCAGGCCGGTGACGAATTTACGATTGCGGCCTGGTCCGACGATCTTCTGTACACCGTCAGCGTCCGGGCGACGGGGATGGAGAAACTCCGGCATGACTACACGCTGACGACCGCCGGAGGTTCCGACAAACAAAAGGGCCGCTCCGAGGTCCTGAGAATCGTGATCGACGGCCAGCTTGCAGGTTCGCAGGAACATGACGACGACGAAGCCTTCGAACTGCTGGGACTGAGGGATGTCGAGCTGTTTCTGGACCCGGAGAGCCGCGCGCCGATCATGCTGACCGGTCGGATCCCCAAGATTGGCCAGGTGGAATTCGAGCTCGAGCGACTCACGCTGGCTACCGTGTCCGACACGGCCCCGGACCCCGCAGGCTGAAGACGGCCGTTGGGGTTCCCTCAACGCATTGACAGCCCTGCTGTGGGCCAGTAATCTTCCGGCCCTCGCAACGGCGCCGTCCGGCGTCAGACCTCGTGCCGAGGTGGCGGAATTGGTAGACGCGCTGGCTTCAGGTGCCAGTGGGGGTAACCCCGTGGAGGTTCAAGTCCTCTCCTCGGCACCAATCCTGGTTTTCCCAGAAAATTCCGCAAGATAGATCTGCGCCTGATCGGCGAGCGGCAGAGCCGTGAGACACGGATGCCTGTCCGCCTTTGCGGCGGCATCGTCAGGCAGGCGGCCGATGGCTGCTGTCCGGGTGTGACTGGTCCGGTCAACGTGGACGCGATACTCGCTCGCACACCAGGGCGCCGCACACCGGCTTCGTCGTGATCCGGCGGCCCGGCTCAGTGCTGAACGACGTCGTCGATGATCTCGTGGACTTCCTTTTCAAGCCTGGCCGACGGGGTTACCACGACATCCCGGTTGTGCACGCTCGCGCAGTACCGCTGTACGTCCGAATTGCGCTCGTAGGCCTGCCGAAGCTGATCCAAGACTTTCTCTACTTCGATCGCGCTGAGCCCGTGCTCTTCCACCAGCGTGTTCAGGCCGCTGACCTTGCCGTCATGTATCCAGGCCAGCCCGAACTTTTTCGGGGGCTTGCCGATAAAAACATAGGCGGCGTGTTCCGAGGGAATGACCTCGAGCTGGTCTTTGACCTTGCTGCTCAATTCATCGAGCTGCTTCTCGACCTCCGCGACCCGCGAGGCAGCGGTGCTGGCCGGGTCAATGGCCGGGAAATCCGGCTTGCTGGAAAAGAGATTGCTGAAAAGTCCCATGACTTCCTCCTGTCGTTGCCTGGGTCCTGCGACGGGACTGGTCACTAAATAACCATAGTAGAAGAGCCCGGAGCCCGCCACTGCGGTCAAACCGCGCGAATGGGCCGCCTCAGGGCCGCTCCGGCGGGACCGGGTTCTCTGGGAGCCGGCGGCCCTCGCCTGGCGGACTGGCGAGCGCGGGCACGACGCGCCGGCCCCGTGTGCGAGGGCGGTGATCCCGCTGGCAGGCGGTCCCG
>JARFQW010000115.1 GCA_029287575.1 Gammaproteobacteria bacterium
GTCATCGCAGACGAACCGCTGACCTGCGTCGCACGGGGCGGCGGCAAGGTCCTTGAACTCCTCGACGAGCATGGACCCGGCATTTTCGGGCTCGAGTGATCTGGTTCCTGGCAAGCCCGACGGGGAGCCGGCAATATAGGTCGATAACGCCCCTGGCGGGAGCGCACCGGCCGTGAGTCTTCAGCCTACAGATACGAAACCTCTGTTCATGCGAGGCCCCTCCCTGGGGGTCCGCATGCTGCTGATCGCCGTGTTCTCCATCCTGCTCATGATCCTCGATCACCAGCAGGGCCACCTGCGTACGGTGCGGCAGGGCCTCGCGGTGGCGGTCTACCCCATCCGCGTCGTCGTCGACCTGCCGTTTACGGCGGCGTCCTGGATGGGGGAAAGTCTCTCGGACCGGGGCCGGCTGCTGTCGGAAAACCGGGTCCTGCGGACCGATATCCTGATTCACCAGGCGCGCCTCCAGCGCATGGCAACGCTGGAGGCGGAGAACGCCCGGCTCCGGGCGCTGATGGATTCCTCGGCGCAGGTGTCCAACCGGGTGGTCGTCGCGGAGATTCTCGAAGTCGATCTGGACCCGTATCGTCACCGGGTAGCCATTGACAAGGGCAACCGCCACGACGTTTTCGAAGGTCAGGCGATGATCGATGCCCGCGGGGTGGTCGGCCAGGTCACCCGCGTGGACCTGCTGTCCGCTGAGGCAATCCTGATCAGCGACCCCGGCCACGCCCTGCCGGTCGAGGTGAACCGGAACGGACTGAGGACGATCGCCCTGGGCACGGGCGACACCTCGCGCATCGACCTGCCCTTTCTGCCCAACAGCGCGGATATCGAGCCCGGCGACCTGCTCGTTTCCTCGGGGCTGGGCGGTGCCTTCCCGGCCGGTTATCCGGTTGCACGGGTGATGGAGGTGGACCGGGACCCGGGCCGGGCATTTGCAAGAATCCGCGCCGAACCCACCGCATCGCTCAACAAGGAGCGGGAGGTGCTCCTGGTCTGGCCACGGCTGACGCCGGTCGAGGCGCCCATGGGCACAACCGTGCAGGGTGACCCGGAGGCCTCGCCTCCGGACCCGGGCGGGGAAGGCTGACCATGGCAGCGCACCGCCGCATGTGGCCGGTCCTGTTGAGCTTCCTGGTGGCCCTGTCCCTGGAAATCACGCCCATGCCCGAGGGAATGACCGAAGCGCGGCCCGCCTGGCTGGCCATGACCGTCGTGTTCTGGGCACTGGCGGATCCACGTCGCTACGGACTGGGGTTTGCCTGGTTCTTCGGCCTCCTGATGGACGTACTCAAGGGCGCGATCCTCGGCCAGCATGCGCTGGCCCTCTCCGTGGTCGCGTTCATTGCCCTGAAGTTCCGACAGCGGATCCGGGTGTTCCCGATCTGGCAGCAGACGGTCTCCGTCACGGCCATCGTGGCCATCTATGCGTTCATCATCCTGTGGATCGACGGACTGACTTCCGATGTCAGCATCGTGCCGGAGCGCGCGCTTCCGGTAGCCGCGACGCTGTTCCTCTGGCCGCTGCTCTCCTGGCTTCTCGGCTGGGCCCGACGGCACCTGCGGGTGGCCTGACGTGGCGACCTCACGCCTCAAGGACCACTGGCGCGAACAGCGACTGTTCGCCAGCCGCGCGCTGATCGCCGCCTTCACGATCATTGCGCTGACGGGCATCGTGGTGGTTCGCCTCGTCGACCTGCAGGTGATCAACCACGAACACTTCAGCCAGCTGTCCCACGGTAATCGTGTCCGCCTGGAACCGCTTCCGCCGACCCGCGGGCTGGTCTACGACCGGGAGGGCCGGGTGCTGGCCCGCAACCGCCCCGCCTACCAGCTGGAACTGGTCCCCGAACAGGTACCCGACCTCGAGAATACGCTGCTGGAACTGGTTTACCTCGGCCTCGTGGACTCCGAGGAACTCGAAGAGATCCGCCGCAAGATCAACGCTCAGCGCCGCTTCGACGCGGTCACGCTGCGCTATGACCTCGACGCTGAGGAGGCGGCGCGCTTTTCGGTCAGGAGGCAGACCCTGCCCGGCGTCGACATCCGCGCCCGCCTGGCCAGGGATTACCCGGAGGGCGACGTCGCCGTTCACGCGCTGGGCTACGTGGGGAGCATCAGCGAGGACGATCTCAAGCGGCTCGACGGGCCCAACTACATGGGCACGAGCCAGGCCGGCAAGCTGGGCATAGAGCGCTCCTACGAAGACCTGCTGCACGGCACGACCGGCCACCGGCAGCTTCTGGTCAATGCCCAGGGGCGCATGCTCGAGGAACTCCAGCGAACCGATGCCTCCCCCGGCAGCGACATCTATCTGACTCTGGACCTGGATGTCCAGCGTGCCGCCGAAGCCGCGCTGGGCGACTATCGCGGCGCGATCGTTGCCATTGATCCGCGCAACGGCCATGTCATCGCCCTGGCGAGCACGCCGACCTACGATCCGAACCTGTTCAGCCGCGGTATCAGCCGGGCCGCCTACAAGGACCTGCAGACGGACCTGGACAAGCCCCTGTTCAACCGGGCCCTGCGCGGCAGCTACCCGCCCGGATCCACGATCAAGCCGCTCATGGGTCTCGCCGGCCTGCACTACAACGCGACCCAGCCCTGGCGCTCCACGTTCTGCCGGGGCTGGTTCTCCCTGCCCGGCAGCAGCCACCGGTTCCGGGACTGGAAAAAGGTCGGCCATGGGCCGGTGTCCCTGATCAGCGCGACCGCGCAGTCCTGCGACATCTATTTCTACGAACTGGCCGTGGAGCTGGGCATCGACCGGATGCACGAGTTCCTCCTGGGCTTCGGACTGGGCAGCCCCACGGACGTGGATATTCCCGGGGAAAAAAGCGGCCTGCTTCCGTCCCGCGAATGGAAGCGCCAGGCATTCAACCGCCGCCAGGACCAGGTGTGGTTCCCCGGCGAGACGGTGATCGCGGGTATCGGCCAGGGCTATATGCTCACCACGCCGATGCAGCTGGCCCAGTCCATGGCGATCCTGGCCAACCGGGGCCACGGATTCCGGCCGACGCTCCTGGCCGCCATCGCCGACCGGGAAACGGGAGAGCCTCGCGCGGTGCCGCCGGTGCCCCTGGAGCCGGTGGAAGTCGCGGCCCCGGAATTCTGGGATATCACCCTGCAGAGCATGGTCGAGGTCGTGCACGGCAGACGCGGCACGGCCCGCGCGATCGGCAAGGATGCTCCCTACATCATTGCCGGCAAAACCGGCACCGCGCAGGTTTTCACCGTGGCGCAGGATGCCGAATACGATGAGGAGGAAGTCGAGGAGCGGCTGAGGCACCACGCCCTGTTCGTGGCCATCGCCCCCGCCGAGGATCCGCGCATCGCCCTCGCGGTGATCGTCGAGAACGGCGGCAGCGGCAGCGGCACTGCCGCGCCTGTGGCCAGGACGGTCATGGATGCCTGGCTGGAGAAGAAAACGGAATGATCGCGAGCGAAGGTATCCGGCTGGACGATCCCCGGCCGCTCTCCGTGGCAACCCGGGTGCTGAAGGGCCTGCATCTGGACGGTGTGCTGCTGGCGGGGCTTATTGCCGTCAGCGTGATCGGACTGTTTGTGCTCTACAGCGCCGGTGGCCAGGACCCGCAGCTCCTGACCCGCCAGATCATCCGCATCGGCGTGGCCTTTCTCGCCATGATCCTGGTGGCCCAGGTCCCGCCCAAGCTGTTGCGGCTTTGGGCGCCCTGGATGTATCTGCTCGGCCTCGGCCTGCTCGTCCTGGTCCTCGTCGGCGGCGACATCGGCAAGGGTGCCCGGCGCTGGCTGGATCTCGGCGTCATCCGGTTTCAGCCGTCGGAAATCATGAAACTGGCGGTGCCCCTGATGACCGCCTGGTATCTCCACGAGCGACCGCTTCCTCCCCGGCTCAGGGAGCTGGCCGTGCTCGCCGCCCTGATCCTGGCGCCCACCGTATTGATCGCCCGCCAGCCCGACCTGGGCACCTCGCTGCTCATTGCCAGTTCGGGTGTGTTCGTGGTGCTGCTCGCCGGTCTGCAGCTCCGGTATCTGATCTCGCTGGCGGTGATCGGCGTCGCCGGCGCCCCGCTGCTCTGGCATTTCATGCACGACTATCAGCGCCAGCGGGTCCTGACTTTCCTCAATCCGGAGACGGACCCGCTGGGTTCGGGATACCACATCATCCAGTCCAAGATCGCCATCGGATCCGGCGGCGTCTTCGGCAAGGGCTGGCTCAACGGCACGCAGGCCCAGCTGGAGTTCCTGCCCGAGCGCTCCACCGACTTCATCTTCGCCGTCCTTGGTGAGGAATTCGGCCTGCTCGGACTCATCAGCCTGTTGATTGCCTATCTCTGGGTGATCGCGCGGGCGCTGGTCATGGCGGTCGAGGCCCAGGACACGTTCAGCCGGCTGCTCGCCGGCAGTCTCGCGCTGACCTTTTTTGTCTACGTGTTCGTGAACACGGGCATGGTGACCGGCCTGCTGCCGGTTGTCGGGGTGCCGCTGCCGCTGGTCAGCTACGGGGGCACCTCGATGGTGACCCTCATGGTGGGCTTCGGTATGCTCATGTCCGTCCATTCCCACAAGAAACTATTGGCAACCTGATGCTTCGAAACCGACTGATTACGCTGCTTGCGTGCGCGGCGCTTCCGTACGCTGCCGCCGAGGCGGACAACACCCTGAACGCGGACGACCGGCAGGTCGCGGACTTCGCCGCCCGCATGGCCGACGAACACGGGTTCGCGGCTGACGACGTGCGCGCCGTCCTGGCCGACGCCGAGATCCAGCAGAGCATTCTGGACGCCATCAGCCGGCCGGCGGAGAAGACCAAACCCTGGCACGAATACCGCAAGATCTTCCTCACCGAGGAACGCATTTCCCAGGGTGCGCAGTTCTGGAACGAACACAGGGCCTCCATCGATGCGGCCTCCAGGCGGTTCGGCGTCGACCCGAGCATGATCGTCGCCATCATCGGCGTCGAGACCTTCTACGGCCGCCGTACCGGCAGCTACAGGGTGCTCGACTCGCTCGCCACGCTGGGCTTCAGGTATCCGCCCCGCAGCAAGTTCTTTCTGCGCGAACTCGAGGAGTTCCTGCTGCTGACCCGCGAACAGGGCCTGGACCCGAGACTGCCCAAGGGTTCCTATGCCGGCGCCATGGGCGCGCCCCAGTTCATCTCCTCCAGCTATCGCGCCTATGCCGTGGACGGGGACGGGGACGGGCAGGTCAATCTCTGGGACAGCTGGCCCGATGTGATTGCCAGCGTCGCCAACTATTTCAGCGTGCACGGCTGGGCCGCGGGTGACCCGGTAGCCAGCCTGGCGCAGGGTCCCGGCGACATCGCCCCCGGCAAGGGCCTGAAGCTCGACAGCACGGTGGGCAAGCTGCAGGCCTCCGGAGTACGCTTCGAGGCCGCCCAGGAGGCGGACTCGCCGGCCACGCTGATCGAGCTGGACCAGGTTGACGGACCCGAGTACTGGGTCGCGTACAAGAACTTCTACGTGATCACACGCTACAACCGCAGCCGGCTGTACGCGATGGCGGCCCACGACCTCGCCGAGGCCATAGACAGCCGGGTCGGCCAGACAGGATGATCCGCCGGGGCGTGCTGCTAATCGCCGCGGCGGCGCTGTGCGCGGCCTGTTCGCCGGCGTCGAAACGCGATAGCGCGCCCAGCGGCAGCAGGGATCTCTCCCATGTGCCCGATGCCGTGCCCGTGGCGGAGCCGAGAAGTACTCGGGGGAACCCGCCCTTTTACGAAGTCGATGGTCGCCGCTACCACGTCATGCCCACCTCCAAGGGCTACCTGGAGCGCGGTGTCGCCTCCTGGTACGGCAAGAAGTTCCACGGCCGGCTGACGTCGAACGGTGAAACCTACGACATGTACGCGATGACGGCGGCCCACAAGACCCTGCCGCTGCCGGCGTTCGCCGAGGTGACCAACCTGGAGAACGGCAAGCGGGTGGTCGTGCGGATCAACGACCGGGGTCCCTTCGTCAAGGACCGGATCATCGACCTGTCCTATGCTGCCGCAACCCGAATCGATATGACCGAGAAGGGCACTGCCCTCGTGGAAGTGAGGGTCTTGCCCGCCGGTGGCCGGCCGGACGAGCCGAAGGCCGCCCGGCTTGGTGAGGTTTTTGTCCAGGCCGGCGCTTTTTCCAGCGAAGACAACGCCCTTGCGCTGGCATCCCGGATCACGGGCGCCGGCATCGGGCCGGTCACCCTGCGGTCGGACAAGGTCAACGGCCAGCGTCTGTACCGGGTCCGGGTTGGCCCGCTGGAAGACTCGGGCGCCTTCGACGCCACGGTGGCCCGCCTGCGGTCCATCGGCATAGACGAGCCGCATCTCGCACTGGACTAGCCGGCTGCCGCCGCTGCCGGTGTATCATTTCGGGTTTAGAGTCACCTGCCGTTGCCCCCGCTCCATGACTGCCCGATCCTTCTTTCGTCTCGCCTGCCTGCTGCTTGTCCTGAACCCCGCGGTATCGCGTGCCCAGGAAACGCCGGCAGCCGCATCCCTCCCGCCAGTCCCCGTGCCGGCACCTCCGGAAGTGGCTGTGCGCGGCTACATCCTTGTCGATTTCCACAGCGGCCATGTGCTCGCGGAAACCAACGCCGATGCCCGCATGGAGCCGGCGAGCATCACCAAGCTGATGACCGCCTACGCGGTCTTCAAGGAACTCGCCGCGGGAAACATCTCCCCGGACCAGGAAGTGAGGGTGAGCGAACGGGCCTGGCGGATCGGCATGAAAGGCTCGCGGATGTTCATCGAGCCTGTCTCTTATACACATCTCCGAGCCCACGAGACCAACGAC
>JARFQW010000155.1 GCA_029287575.1 Gammaproteobacteria bacterium
GTCGAAGATCGTGTCCACCTGCTTCTTGCCGACGTCGGCAAAATCATTGCCGGCAATCAGGTTGCTCTCCACCTCGGTCCAGCCGGCTCCCAGGATGAACGAACCGCTCCAGCCGGACGTCGTCGGGATGGGATCGAGAGCCGCCCATGAGCCCACGGGAAAAACCAGGGCGCCGGCCAGCAATGCGGGCGCGATTCGTCTGACGTTCATAAGAAACTCCCTGAGTGATTTGCCATGTCGCCGGGCGCCGGTGTCATCCGGAAGCCTGCTTGGCTTGCGGGACGGGACCGGGCGTGGACATGGGAACGATGAATTCGGATAAATGCACACCGGGTGGGGATTCCGATCCGGGAATTATAGGGCGGGAGCCGGGAAAAAACTCATCTATCTGCGCCATGGGCGCCCCGCGTCAGTCGAGCCGGCATGTCCGGAACCACAAAACTCAGGGCTGGAGGTCGTCATAGACGAGGAATGTCTCGGTTCCCCCCTCGGTCTCCGGCGGCAGTATGAGCAGGCTGTCGACATCGCCGCCGGCCACCGACAGGGGCTCGGGTCCCACGATTGTCACCTCTTCTTCCTTGTCCGGATCGTCGCCGGTGTTCACGAACTTCTGGGTGATGGTCAGGAAATAGTCGCCCGGACCGATGCGGAAGTAGGCTGTTGCAAAGCCGAACTGGAGGTCGCGGACAAGCACGTTCTTGTTGGTGAGTTCTTCGTCCGCCGTATCGGTGACGTAGATACTGATCCGCCCGGAGTCGGGGGAGGCATTGACGATGCGAAAGCGGCTTTCGGTGGTGATGCTTCGGCGGTCGGTGGCCACGGTGAGACTGCGGACATCCTCGAAGTCGTCGATGAGGTAAAGGTTGTACTCCGTGCCGCCCCGCAGCTCGACCTGGTCTTCGTAAAGAAACTCGGTGGACGAGCCCGGTACGGTGAAGTTCAGGTTGACGTCGCCGTTCGGCACGGCGGTCATGATCGACGTCTCGGTGTAAAGGAGATTGCTGACCATGGGCGAGTCGAAATTGTCCTCGACCACCACATCCATGGCCGGCGCATCGGGGGAGGCCTGGATGACGCGCAGACCCGCCGAGTCGCCGGCATCGGCGATTTCAAAGGCGGACAGCCCCGTGCTGGCAATGATCTGGACCGGTGAGGCGCCGACCGTGACGCTGTCGATGATGGCCATCGCAAACTCGCCGCCGTCCTCATTGGTGTCCGGGTCATCCTCGAACTCCAGCGTGTCCGACGTGAAGACCGGCTCCAGGGAACCCGGCTCGGTGAACGTGATGACCTGGTCCTCGAACGGAATCTCCAGCGATTCAGTGGATTCGCCCAAGGCGAGTGTCGCAAGCGGAGCGGTGGTGGCCAGGTCCGTCCCGGGCGACGTGGAATAGATGTCCAGCGGGCCGCTGGCCGAGGCGGAGTGGATAAACTGGAAAAACAGTCCGTCGATGGGCCGATTGCGGCGCTTCTTCAGGGCCTCGACGATCATCGCGTCGTCTGAGAAACCGGTGATGATGGCGTTGGTTTCGTAGTTCTGACGAACCGTCACATCGCCTTCGATCAGCAGGTCGCCCGTGGTGTTGTCCGCAAGCCGCGCAAAGCCGGACAGCTTTCGGGTTTCGGTCCGGCTGTCGAGAAGCTCGATGCTCAGACCGCTGGTCGTGCGATAGGGCAGATTGCTGGTCAGCACCAGGTTGTCCAGATCGATCCGCAGGCTGGGTGCGTCGGGAGACGCGTGAATGATCTGCACGTAGCCAATGGTGGCTTCGTCGCTGGTGTCGCAGGCCGCCGCTAGGCACGCAAGGGTGAGTGCTGCGGCCGCTCGCCACCAGCCTGTTCTATGTTGTCCCATTCGGACCTCTGTCATTGCGTCGGCGCCGGGCGGCCGTGGTTTTCATCGCCGTGGTCTTCAAAAAAGACGAATGAGCCTGGGACGGGCTGGCCTTTCTTTACGCAGCCGGTCGACGCCACAGTTGCTCCGACCCGGGCGGAGCGGCTTTGTTCGGTTCGGCTCATGGTTCCAGGTCGTCGTACACGCGAACGACCTCCGGGTCGCCCTCATTCGCGGGAGGAAAGACCACGACCGTGGTGACCGACCCGCCCCCGAGGCTGACCTGTTCGGGACCGAAGACCGGCACTTCGTCCACGTCATTGGGATTGTCGTCGAAGTCCAGCGTCTTCTTGGTGATGCGCAGCTCATACACGCCGGGGTCGAAGGGCGTATAGTCCGTCGCCGCCGTCGGCGGCAGATCGTCGATCAGAGACCGGTCCGATCCCGCATCAGCGATCTCTGGCAGATAGACGGTGATGAAGTCGTCGTCGGTCGTGATGTTCACGAACCGAACCCGCGCCTGGGTAAAGACGCTCCGCGGCGAAGCCGGGGTGTCCGCGCTGGCGAGATCGTCAAACTCTCCCGCCAGGAACAGCGTGCTCTCGAAACCGGCGACCGATTCGATGGTGTCCTGGTAGAGGTACACGTCGGGCATGCCCGGTTCCGTGAAGTTCAGGCTGGCCCGATTGCCTCTGACGGGGCCCACTGCGCTGCGCTCCCCATAGGTCATTGCGTTGGCAATGGGCATATCAAAGTTGTCGGCAATGATGACGTCCATGGCCGGCCCGTCCGGAGAGGCATGAATCACGCGGACGGAGGCCGGCAGATCCCGGTCGTAGAGCTCGAAGGAGGACCGGCCGTCGCCGCTGATCAGCTTGAACGCAGACGATCCGGCGATCAGGTTGGGGGCAATGGCCATGAACCACTCCGCACCGTCCTCGTCATCGTCCGTGTCGTCTTCGAAATTGAATGTCTGGCTGTTGAAGACGACGTCCAGCGTGTCCGCCGTGGTCAAGCGGATAACTGTCTCGTCATACGGAATTTCCAGGGACGCCGTGGACTCGAACGGCGCGAGGCTGCCGAACGGCGCCGTGGTGGCCAGGTCCACGCCCGGGGCGGTGACGTAGATGTCGACGGGACCGAGCTCGGGCGCTGCGTGGGCAAACTGGAAATAGAGGTTGGCCACCGGCTTTGCGCGACGCACGGCGGAAACCGGCATCAGGAAGGGGTCGGTGTAGCTGCCGCCGACGACGATGCTGACCTCGGTGTCTCCCTCAACCTGGACTGCTTCTCCCAGAAGAATGTCCAGCACGTCGCCGTCCACGTCCTGGGATTCCACCACGACCCCCACCGTCGCGCTGGTCGCATTTCCGAGATCCTGGGAGATGAGTCCTGCTACCGTCGTGTAAGGCAGACCCCGGCCCCAGTTCCGGCCGTCTCCGGTGACCCGGATGGACGGGCCGTCGGACAGCGCGTGCACCGAGCGGACGTAGTAACGGTTGGGGTCTCCGGCCTCCGGCCCGCCGGGGATATTGTTGCCCCCGCCGCCGCCGCCGCCGCACCCGGCAGAGGCCAGTATTCCCAATAAAACCAGGTGTTTGTAGCCCATGGATTACCCTTTGGAGCGATCGCGCCCGGTTTGTCACAACGGGGTTCGGCTGCGATGAGCCGGTGGCCCGGCTCGGGGGGGTCGGACCGCGGGCCGCGCCCTGCGAAAATCCGACGACCAAGCGATGAAGCTTAACGAGCCGGACCAAACGTGTGAAGCTCCCTGGTGATTTTCCGTCGGGCCGGGGCGATAAGCCTGGGCCGGCTTGCCGGGAAAATATTGCGGGTCGGCCGTCCGAGTGGATTCCCGGCTCAGCGAGGGAATACGGGATCTTCATCGATCCCGCATACCGATTGACGGCGGGTCCCTGTGTGGCCCAGGGGCCAAATTGTCCCAAAGCACGGGCAATGTGGGTGTGGCGGCCCTGCGGTGCCAGGGCACAAGCGGGCGGAGGACCCGATCTGAACCAGAGGAGCCGAAAAGCGCACAGGTCCGGCGGTACGGTATCCCGATCCGTGCCGGCCCGGGGTCCCGCCGCCGCGGGCGGCTGGCTGGCAGGGATCTGTGCGGCCGCCTGTCTTGTCGCCTGGAGTCCCGACGTGCAGTCCCAGGCGGGAGACCCACAGGCCCCGCAGTCCGTCGCCGACCCGCCCGCCGAGATCGTTGATGCGTCTTCCGACGACGAGGAGGGCATCGCCTACCGGATGGAAATCACCGGATCCGCGTACGGCGCACTGCGCACGCTGCTGGAAGCCTCATCGCAGCTCATCGCGCTGGCGGACCGCCCGCCGGCCAGCCTGGTCGGGCTGGAACGTCGGGCCGTTGGCGATGTGGACCGCTTCCGGGCGGCCCTGCGCTCGGAAGGTTATTACGACGCGGTGGTGGACTACGAGATTGACACCGAGGCCAGACCCGTTGCCGTCTTCCTCAATGTTGAGCGCGGTCCGCCCTACCAGCTCACCGCGCTGGAGGTCAGCTATGCGGGAGACCCCGCGGACAAGGCTTTGCCCAGGAATCCCGAGGCGCTGGGTATTGAGCTGAACCGGCGGGCCCGCGGGCCCGCAATAGTCGGCGCCGAGACGACCCTGGTCCGGCTGTTGTCGGAGCGAGGCTACCCGTACCCCCAGATGCTCGAGCGCCGGGTCTACATCGATCGGGACGCGCATACCCTCGCTGTGACGCTGCACCTGAACGCGGGTCCCAAGGCCGTGTTCGGCGTCCTCGAGGTCGAGGGCCTGCGGGATGTGCACGAGCACTACGTCCGCCTGGTCCGTCCATGGATCCGCGGGCAGCTCTACGATCGCCGGCTGCTCGACCGGTATCGACGCGATCTCGTGGAAACCAACCTGTTTACGTCGATCGCCATCGAGCCGTCCGGGCCGCCGAACGCGGCCGGCAGCGTTCCCATTCGGCTGTCCGTCACCGAGAGAGACCATCGCACGTTCGGCGGTGGTCTGAGCTGGGGCACCGACGAGGGTTTTACCGTTTCGGCATTCTGGGAACACCGCAACCTGTTCGGCGCCGACGAGACCTTTCGCTTCGAGACCGAAGTGGGTGAGATCGAGCAGCAGGTTCGTGGTCTGTTCGCGAAACCCCGGTACCTGCGCAATGACCAGACGCTCCTGGCGGATGTCACCTGGCGGCGCGAGGATACCGACGCGTTCAAGGAGATCAGCCTGTCATCCGCCGTCGGCCTGGAGCGGGAGTTCAGTGACATCTGGCAAGGCAAGCTGGGCGTTTCGGCCGAGTTGTCGAGAATCACGGAAAACCGTGACAAGCGGACCCTGTGGCTGTTGGGCCTGCCGGGATCGGTGATCCGGGACACGCGGGACGACAAGTTCAACGCGGCCCGGGGTACCCGTTTCGAGGTGGGCGTGACACCGTATCTGACCACCGGCGACGATGAGCTGCTGTTCACCGTGTCCGAGGCCGCCGGCAGCGCCTACCTGTCCCTGCACCCGGAGGATCGCATTGTGCTGGCCGGCAGTGTCCGGCTCGGATCGATCCTCGGCCAGAGCCGCGCGGAGATACCGGCGAGCAAGCGTTTTTATGCCGGCGGCGGCGGGTCGATCCGCGGCTACGAGTTCCAGAAGGTGGGTCCCCTGGATGCCGAGGGCGATCCGCTGGGTGGCCGCTCCCTACTCGAACTCAGCGGCGAGCTGCGGCTGCGTTTCGGCGAGCGGCTGGGGATCGTCCCCTTCGTGGACGGCGGCACCGTGTTCACGGACCCGGATTTCACAAGCAGCGAGGAGGACGCCATGCGCTGGGCCGTCGGCCTCGGATTGCGGTACTTCACCGTGATCGGCCCGATCCGGCTGGACCTCGCGTTTCCCCTGGACGAACGCGACGACGAGGATCCCTTCCAGTTCTACATCTCCATCGGACAGGCCTTCTAGATGGCCACCGGAACACCTCCGAGGCGGCTTGTTCTGCGGCGGTTTGCCGGGCTTGCTGCCGGCCTGGCCCTGGCTGGGGTCGTGTTACTGGCGGCCCTCATCGTCTGGGTCAACACGGACAGCGGGCGCGCCCGCCTGGCCGGGCTGGCGACGGCGACGGCGGCGGCAGCGGGCCTGGACCTGGAAATCACCGGGCTCGAGGGTCGGCTGCCCTACCGGCTGTCGGCGACCCGGGTGACGCTGGCTGACGGCGAGGGAGTCTGGCTCGATGTGCGCGATCTGCGTTTTTCCTGGAACCCCTGGGCCTTGGCCCTCGGCCGGCTTCGCGTTCACGAGGTGGCGGCGGCGGATCTGGCGCTGAAACGAATTCCCGAGCCGGGCGCGGAGCCGGCCGAGCCGGAGTCCGCGCCCGGCGACTGGCCTGCGCGCATCGCGGAACGGCTGCGGATCGAGTCGGTCGAGTTCCCGCGTATCCATCTGGCCGAACCCGTGCTGGGCCGTGCAGTGACCTTTTCGGTTATTGGGCAGTTTGGTGTCCGGGAATCGGACGCGCAGATCGCCCGCCTGGCGGTCACCGGCCTCGAAGGTCACAAGACGTCGCTGGACGCCCGGGGAACCTGGCGGCCGGCGACGGAAGAACTGGGCGTAGAGGTCCGCGGCCGCGCGGAGCCGGGCGGGGTGGTGGCCGGCCTTGTCGGTGTGGCACCCGGTGACAGCGTCGATCTGACCCTGACCGGGACGGGTCGCCTGGAAGACTGGGCCGGCGTTCTTGAAGCACGCGCGGGCGCGGCTTCCGCGGACATCGACCTGTTGATCCGGCAGGAGAGCCCCGGCAGGGTTCGTCCGGCGGCAGAGGCAACGGGTCCGGCCCGGGCCGTGACGCTGAGGCTCAGCGGCCATGTCGATGCGGCCGATCTGGCAGCCGGGCGCATTCCGGAGCCGGCGGTGTCGCTGATCGAGGGTGGCGTTGACCTGCGCGCGACGCTGGAGAAGCGCGCCGACGGCGGTATTACGCTGCATGACCTCCTGCTCGAGTCTCCGGCACTGGCGGTCACGGGCGCCGCGGCCGTCGATCGCGAGGACCGCACCGTGGACGGCCGGATCCGGGTTCGCCAACCCGAGGGCAGAGCTATCGGATTCGCCGATTTTTCTCTTGCCGGTCTGGATGCCGAACTGATGGCGAGCGGCCCCTGGGCCCGTCCCCGGTTGGGTGTCGAGGCAAGCCTGTCGTCGCTCGTCGGCACCGGCGTTTCCGTTCAGGATCTTGACCTGCGGGGTGAATTCGAACGCCTGGAAGAACACGATCAGCGGGGTCCGCCGGATCGCCTGCGCCTGTCGGCCCGGGCCTCCGGCCTTGCCTGGAACCTTCCGGGCATGCAGCGGCTGGTGCGCGGCCCCGCGCTGGCCGAAGTGTCGGGTATTTTCCGTCAGGGCGTCGGCCTGACTCTCGACACCGTCCGCATCGGCCTGCCCGACGCCGTCATTAGCGGCACGATGGAGGCCGATCTTGACGGCCGGTCCCTGCTTGCGCCGCTGGAGATCGAACTGCTTGATCTCAACGCCCTCGATCCGCTTGTCGGAGTGGATCTCGAAGGCCGCGGCCGGCTGCGCGTCGACCTCGAACTGCCGGATTTCGGTGGCGCCCTGCAGGCCGCGATCGAGGGGCAATTGTCGGCGGCGCAGCTCGGTGTGCCGGTTGCCGGCGCGCTGGTATCAAGCGACCTGAACCTGCGCGCCGAGGTGGACCTGGAGCCCGGGACAGGCCTGCGGGTACCCGAATTTCGCCTCGCGGGGGAACGGGCGGTGATCACCGGCAACGTTTTCATCCCCGCGGGCTTTGAACAGCTCGTACTCGAGGCCACGGCCGAGGTTCCCGACGGCCGTATTCTGAGTTCCTCCCTGGGGATGCCCGTGGCGGGCCGGGCCACGGCAAGGGCGCAGCTGGATGGCCCAATCGGGAATCCTGGCCTGACCGCGGAACTGATGTTCGAGGAACTCAGGCCGGGTGGCCTGGCGCTGGCAAACGTGCGCGCCAACGGGCGTCTCGATGATCTGGCCAGCGGCCTGCACGGTCCGGTCAGTGTCAGGGCGTCCGGCCCGACCGGGCAGATCAAGGCAGACACCACCCTCAAGCTGGAAACCGACCGGCTCAACATGGCGCCGCTGCGGCTGGCCGGCGAATCGGCGCTTGTCGACGGCGAACTCGCGATCCACTTCGACGGCGCGCCGCTGGTCGGCGCGCTGGGACTGGAGGTGGACGATGCCGGCCCCCTGTTTGGCTGGGTCGATATGCTGGGCAGGGGCACGGCCTCCGGAAGCCTGCGCTTCGCGGCCAGCGGCGGGGAGCAATCGGTGAGCGTCTCGGTGGAGGCAACCGACGTCAGCGTCGAAGGGGCCAGCGTGCGGGCCCTGGCCGCCGAGCAGCTGACGGTCAGGGCGCAACTCACCAGGCTGTTTTCGGATCCCGTGCTCGATGCACGGGTTGATGCAGCGGGAGTCTCGGGGCCATCCTCCGATCTGAGGACGCTCGGGGTTACCGCCAGCGGCCCCTTCGACGCGCTGGAGATCGATGCAGAAACGGAAGGGATCGTGCTGGATGCCCCGGCCGAGTTGTCCGCCGGCGTGGTGATTGCCCGTCAGAGGGAGAACACCACGGTCACCCTGACCCGGCTGGAGGGGTCCCTGCAAGACCACGCCATTGAAAGCCGGGGGCCGGCGGTGCTGTCCGCCGGCTCCGCCGGCGTCGACCTCGCCGACCTGGTGCTGGGCATCGGTTCGGGTGAAGTGCGGGCAGACCTGCGGACCGGCGCGCCGAACGGTTTCCTGACCTTCATGGCCAGCGAGGTGCCGCTGTCCTTGCTGACACTGGTGGATCCCGGTCTGAATCTGAACGGACAGGCCGCCGGCCAGATCCGGCTGGCCGCGAACAACGGCGCGACGAGCGGTGTGGTGGAACTGCGGGTAGAGGACATGCGCCTGTCCCGGCGCCGCCGCGCCGCGCCAATCGCGCTGCGCCTGGACGGCGAACTGGGACCTGCCGGCTTCGAATACCGGGCCCAGGCGCAGGGGGGCGGAGCCAGCCCGCTGGTCATTGCCGGCACGGCACCCGTCCAGGTGGATCTGGCCGCCGGCACGGTGGGTCTGGATCCGGACGGGCCCTTGTCCGCCCGGCTGGACTGGGAGGGCGAAGCCTCCGATCTGTTCAATATGCTGCCGCCCAGCGATCACACGCTGCGCGGTCCCATCGTCCTCGCGGCCCGTGTCCGCGGTACGCCACAACGGCCGGATGTGTCGGGCTCCCTCGTGATGAGTAACGCCCGCTACGAGCATCTGTTCACCGGCACCATCCTCGAGCCGCTGAATGCCCGCATCGTCGGAGACGGCGGTGAGATTCGGATACAAACCCTCGAAGCCATGGACGGCGGCAAGGGCACCGTCATTGCGCGGGGCGCGGTCGCCCTTGACGCCGAGGCCGGAAATCCCACGGATCTGTCGGTCGAATTCGACCAGGCGCGGCTCGTGCGCCGGGACGACCTCGAGGCGAGGGCGTCCGGGACAGTGCGCATTCACGGCGCGGCGGACGCGCTGCGCATCGAAGGCCGGATCGTCACCGATGAAGTGCAGGCGAATCTGGTGAATCGTTTGCCGCCGGAGGTCGTCGAACTCGACGTCATCGAAGTGGGCGCACCGGCCCGGGACGCCGGTGGGAGCGGTCCCGCGGCGGCGGTGGACGCTGATCTGGATATCACGGTGGAAATACCGCAGCGCCTGTTCGTGCGCGGGCTGGGCCTGGACTCTGAGTGGGAGGGTCGCCTCGAGGTCGGGGGCACGACCCGGGTACCCCGGGTGACCGGGCGGCTGGAGTCGGTCCGCGGCATCATGCAGTTCCTGGGTCGGCGGTTCCGCTTCGAACCGTCCTCCATCACGTTCGCCGGCGGCCGCAAGGTGGAACCGGAGCTGGACATTGTCGCGACCCACGAGGGTACGGATCTCGACGTCACCGCCCGGGTCAGCGGGCCGGTGACGGACATCGACATCGATCTGAGTTCCGAGCCGTCGGTACCCGAAGACGAAATCCTTTCGCGCACCCTGTTCGGCAAGTCCACGGGAGAGCTGTCCGGGCTCGAAGCCGTCCAGCTTGCGGCGGCCGTGGGGGAGCTGACCGGCGCCACCGGGGGGCCGGGGGCGGTCATGTCGAGGCTGCGGGATACCGCCGGAATCGACGTGCTGAGGTTCGGGTCCACCGAGACGGAGGAGGGGGAGCAGGCCACGACGCTCGAGGCGGGAAAATATCTTGCCGAGGGCCTCTATCTCGGGGTCGAGACCAGTACGGCCGAGGAAAGCGGCGCGGTGTCCGTGGAATTCGATTTGACCCGCCGGCTGCGCCTGAAGACCGACGTCGAACAGGCCGGCGGCCAGAATATCGGCGTCGAGTACAAGCGGGACTACTAGGCTGGCTGTGGGACCTGACCGGAGCAGGCGCATCCGCGGAAGGGCTGGCCGGGGCGGGGAAGCAGTAAACACGCGCCGATACTCCAGGAGGCGGCCATCGGCTGGACGCGTCGCAGTTGTCTCTCGGTGGCGGCTTCGGCGGTCGCCGCACTCTCTTTCCCCCTACGGGCCGCGGCCGCGGAGTGGGCGCGCTACGGATCCGCCACCATTATCGACGGGCTGGGATTTCCGGGCGGCTGGAATACGGGCCCGGCCGGCGACTCGCTCACGGCCGGGCAGCTTCGTGATGTGGCGGACAGCGGATTGTCCTGCACCCATCTGACACTCGGCGAAGTCGGGTCCATGCAGCCCGATGCCGCGTACGCCGCCATCATGGACAGCGTGGCATTCTGGGAACGGGAAATCGCCGCGCATCCGGACGTTCTGTCTCCCGTCCGTTCGGCAGCCGATATCGAGTCCAGCCGCGCTGCGGGCCGCACGGGACTGATTTTCGGCCTCCAGGACGGCGTGGCGTTCGAGACCGATCCGGACCGTCTGGCGGTACTCCAGCATTTCGGCATTCGCGTGGTACAGCCCACCTACAACCGCCGCAACCTGCTCGGCGACGGCTGCATGGAGCCGGCGGACGCGGGTCTGAGCAGGACGGGCTCGGCCTGCGTGGAGCAGATCGGCGAACTCGGCATGCTGCTGGATCTGAGTCACTGTGGCCGCCGCACCACGGCGGACGCGCTGGCGCTGGCCACGCGCCCGCCGGCGTTTACCCACACCGGCTGCGCGGCGGTGACCGCACATCCGCGCCACAGGACCGACGAGGAAATCCGGCGCGTCGCCGACCTGGGCGGTGTGACCGGCATCTACGTGATGCCGTATCTGAGCGGCGGACGCCAGCCCACGGCCGTCGATGTGATCCGGCACCTGGAGCACGCCCTCGACGTGGCCGGAGAAGACCACGTGGCCGTCGGCACCGACGGAGGTATCAGCCCGACGGAACTCAACCCGGAGTTCGTGGCCGGATTTCGCAAGAACATCGAAGACCGCAGGGCGGCCGGCATCGCCGCGCCCGGGGAGACGGAGACCGGCTACCTGTTTGCGTCCGACCTCAACACGCCCCGCCGTTTCGAGACCCTCGGCGGCATGCTGCTGGACCGGGGCCATTCCGAAACCCGTGTGGCCAAGATCCTCGGCGGAAATCTTCAGCGGGTCTTCGCCGAAGCCTGGGCGTGATCGGGAGTTCGCGAATGGCCGGTTCCAGGGAGTCTAGCCAGGTCCAATGAACGCCGAGCGGGCAGGCCGGTGAGCGAGCCGGAGGAGACACAAGCGGCCGGCCGCGGGCGCTGGGGCATGCGGATCCTCAAAATCACGGCCGGCCTCCTGGTGACCGTCGTCGTGCTGGTCGTGCTCGTCGCCCTCGTCGGCGTCCGGGTGCCCATTCATCGGCTCAGCGGTCTGCTCGGTCCGGTGGTCGAGGGGCTGGGCGCGGAAGCCGAGTACTCCCGGGACAGTTATCTGGAGTTTTCTCTCAACCCGGCGATCCGGCTCGAGGAGTTTCGCCTGAGCGGTCCGCGGGTGACCCTGAGCGTCGGCAGAATGACCGGGCGTGTCGAACTGGTCCCTCTGTTTCAGCAGCAGCTCGTGATTCGGGAGGCGACCCTCGATACCGGTCGGCTTCAATGGGTCCGTCCGCTGCCCGTCGAGGAAACGGTGCCGGAGGAGGTCGATCAGGACGAGCCACGGCTGTCGCCCTGGCTGCGATCGCTGGTCGTCGATGCCGCCAGGGTGACGGACGTTCAGGCGGTCGTGCGCTACGACGACCGGGAGGACCAGTGGGCGTTCTCGGTCGTCGACCTGAACCTCGCGATGCCGCGACCCGGCGACGTCAGCGCGTCCATCGGCGGCTCGTTCCTGGGACATCCGTTTACGGTCGCGGTGGAAAGCCGGCGCCGGGGGCCGGAACAATGGGGCCTGGAGCGTCTGGAAATTTCCGGTGACGGCGGCAACCTGTTGCTCACCGGCCAGGTCGATCCCGTGGACCTGAGCGGCGCAGGCCTGTTCCGTCTGACCATCGAGGACTCCGATACCGTCCGCACCGTGCTGGGTCCCCAATACGTCGGGTTCACGCCGGTCGCGCTCAAGGCGGACTGGGATTATTCCGATGGCATCGGCACCGCGGTCTTCGAGGAATTCCGGCTCGGAACGGCCGACTTCAACGGGAACGTCGGTCTCGATGTCAACGGCCCCCGATTGAGCGTGAACGCGGATCTCGAATCTCCGCGCCTGGATCTGGAGTCGTTGTTCGGGCTCAGCGCGGAATCCCCGCGCGAAGGCGCTACGGAGGCGTCACCGCCGGGGGATACCGAGCGGCAGGGCGAAGCGGGGATCCGGGCTGACGAAAGCGGCGCCACGGACCCGCCTCTGGCGCAGATGCTTGCACCCTACCTGGAGGCCGCAAACCTGGATCTGGCGTTCCGGGTCGGGTCGCTGGAGGGTGCCGCCGCCGAGATCAGCGACGTCAGCGTCGGTGTCGAACTGCAGGACGGCGCCCTGCGCCTGCCGGTTGCCGCGATCCTTCAGGGTGTTCCGCTACAGGGCAGCATGGATCTGAAAACCGAGGGCAAGATCGTTCGCCTGGATCTGCCGCTGGAGGGTCCGGCCGCGGACATGACCGAGCTGCTGCGCCTGCTCCTCGCGCTCGAGGACATCGAGGGCCGCCACGAGGGCATCCGGGTCACCGCCAGCGCCGCGGGCATCACGGCTTCGGAGCTTGTCGGGAGTCTCACCCTGTCGGGTTCCCTCGCCGGCGCCCGGATACGCTATGGAACGCGTCCGGTGGAGTTCAGCCTCAATGAGCTGACGATGGCGGCGAGCACGCAAAAACCCACCTCGCTGCAGGGCCGTGGAGAGCTTCTGGGTCAGCCATTCGAACTTGCGCTGAAGAGCGATGGCCTCGCGGAACTCGCCGATGCCGACGACATGTATCTCTCCGGCACGGTGACTGGCCGAGGCACGAAACTCGAGGTTTCCGCCGCCCGTTCGGGAGGCCGCAACACGCTGGATTTCGGGCTCGATACGTCCGATCCGGGCATCCTCCGGAACTGGCTGGGCCTGACCGCCGCCATGCCGTCGTCGGTCGAACTCAGCGGAGGCCTGATCCATGAAGGCCCTGGCGCCGGCATTCGGGTGCGCTTGGACACCCTTCGGGTCGGACGGTCGGGCGTGCGGGTGGAGGGTGTTCTGCGGCAGTCCGAGGGGCGTACCTCGCTGTCCGCGCGCATTCGCGGTGACCAGGTTGATGCCGAAGAACTCCGTGCCGTCTTTGCTTCTCCCGCGGCGGAAACGGCCCCGCCGGAAGCGCCCAGGCTCTCGCTGGACGCGCCGATCCTGCCGGCGGAGCTGACGATCGTTGACGCCGACCTGGATATCGCGCTGGGACAGCTGATCAACGGCGACCTCGTGCTCCGTAACGTCCAGGCGCAGGGACGCACCCGGGAGGATCGGGTCGAAAGGGCGGCGGTGCGCGCCGACACCGCCTACGGGGCGGTCGAGGGTGTCGCGTCGGCGGATTTCTCCGGTCCCGAACCGTCAATGCAGGCGAGCCTGCAGGTCACCCCGTTTCAGGCGGGCCGCGTGCTGATGGACCTGGAGATCGTCGAGCAGAGCGAACTGGTCTTCGACCGGGGGTCGGTGGAGCTGGGGCTGGCTGGCTCGTCGCTGAGTCAATGGATGGACACCGCGCAGGTGGATCTGCGCCTTGAGGGTGGCCGCGTCATCCTCGTCCCAGAACTCGAGCTGGCCGCCGAACTGAACGAAACAACCCTGCACACGGCGCCCGGAGAGCCCGTGATCCTGGGCCTGAACGGGCTCGTGGGCGATCAGGTTCTGGAAACCGAGCTCAGGGCGGGCGTGCTTCGGGACATGCTGAAATCCCGAACGATCAAGCTGGACCTCGACGGTCGCCTGGGGAGCATGGGCCTCGAGGCGGGACTCAACGCGCCGTTGCCGCTGGGCGCCGAGCTGGCACGGCTGAATCTCGCCGTAGACGGCGAGAGCCTGGACGCGCTGGAAGGGTTGTTCGGAGTCGATCTGCCACCCTGGGGTCCGGTGGCCCTGTCGGGGAACGTCCTCCACCGGGGCCTTACCTATCGTGTCGATGAATTCCACGTTGCGGTCGGCACGTCGGAGCTCGAGGGCCGGCTGGACCTGGATCTGGAAGGCAAGCCCCGTGCCGAGGTCGTGCTCTCCGCGCCGCTCATCCAGCTCGAGGATTTCCGCAAGGAGGGCTGGACCGCCCGGGGGTCCGGCCCGGACGAGTCTGCCGGTCCTGCCAGCCAGGGTGAGACTGGATCAGCGCCCCGGGAAGCGGTGCTCTCGCGGTCGGCTTTCGAAAGCCTCGACGCGACCCTGGCCGTGGACGTGGGCGAGGTCCGCTCGGGCGCCGACAAGCTGGGTGCCGGAGAGCTGCGTGTGAATCTCCTCGACGGCATCCTCGCCGTGCCCACACTCTTGATCCAGACGCCCGGCGGGGACGTCACGGGCACGGCGGAGATGTCATGGGCCGGGCCCGATCTGCTGGACACGGAGCTGACCCTGTCCGCGGACCGATTCGATTACGGCGTGCTGGCCAGGCGCATTGATCCCGCGAGCACCATGAAGGGCAGTCTGAGCGTCTATGCGGATCTGAAGGGCCGGCATCCCGCGGCCGAACCTTTTCTGGGGTCGGCGAGCGGCGAGCTGGGATTCGGCGTCTGGCCCGAAGACTTCAGGTCCGGCGTGTTCGACCTGTGGGCGGTCGGCCTGGTGTCCGCGGTGATGCCGAAATTTTCCGATGACGCGGTGTCCACGATGAACTGTATGGTCGGTCGATTCGGCATGGACCAGGGACGCCTGACCGAGAGAGCGGTGTTCGCCGACAGTTCCCGGATCCAGGTCACCGGGGAGGTGACCGCGGATTTTTCCACCCGCCAGGTGGACGCTTATCTCGTACCGCGCGCTAAAAGGGCGCAGATTTTTTCGTTCGCCGCGCCGGTGGAGGTGACGGGCAGCTTCGACGAGTTCGATCTGGGCTTCCGGGGTGGCGATCTGGCGCTGGCAACGGTTCGGTTCATTACGAGTCCGGTCGTGGCCCCCGTGCGCTGGCTGGCCGGCAAGCCGCTCCCGAAGGACGGCGAGGCCGCCTGCCGGATAGCCTGGGAAGGGTCTCCGGATCAGCCGGCCCCGAAAATGACCAGCCATTCGCCATGAGCTTCAACTAGAATTCAGGCACCGAGTCCACTTCACAGGAGATCTTAAGTATGTCGCTGAAAACCCTCGCCACAGGCCTGTCGGCCACGGTTGCGCTCATGGCCGTATCGATGCCGGCTGACGCGGACATGAAGGAGCGCCGGCAGCTCATCACCACCATGGCGACCGTCGAGGCGGTGGACTACGACACCCGGGAAATGGTCTTGAAGAGCCCGACGGGGAGCGTCACGACCGTGGTTGTCGGTCCTGAAGTGAAGCGCCTCAATGAAATCGTGCCCGGTGACAAGATCCGCGCGGACTACTACATCTCGATGGCCAGCGAGCTGCGGGCACCCACCGAGGAAGAGAAGGCCGAGCCCTTCAAGGTCCTCGAGGGCGTCGGGCGAGCGGAGGCCACCGAAGCGCCGGCCGGCGTGGTCGGTCGTGAGATCCGCGTGGTCGCCACCGTCGAGCACCTGGACACCGTGGCCCAGACCGCAACGCTGCGCGGGCCCTACGGCCGGGCACTCACCGTGCGGGTTCGCGACCCCGAGCGCATGAAGGAGGCCAAGGTGGGTGACACCGTTGTGCTGACCTACACCGAGGCGGTGGCCATTTCCGTCGAGGAGATCGAATAGGCTGAACGCCGCCGGAGGTTCTCCGCGGAGCCCGGCGGGGCGTCATTCCAATGTGAATGATGCCCTTGCCGGGCTTTTTCCCGAGAGCGTGCGCGTCCTGTACGCGCCCATTGCCGAGGCGGCCATGCCCTTGCCGATGGCGGAGTCCCGCTGGGCCGAGTCCATGGCGGCGGCACGCAGGTCGGAGTTTGCCGCCGGCCGCGCACTCGCGCGGCAGGCGCTTGCCGCGCTGGGCGCCCGGCCCGGTGTTCTGCTCCCTGACGGCGACCGGGTGCCGGTCTGGCCTGACGGGTTCTGCGGATCCATCTCCCATGTCCGCGGCGGCGGGCACGCCCTGTGCGCCGTTGCGGTCGCGCCCCGGTCGGATCATTGCAGCCTGGGGCTGGACATCGAGCTCGACGAGCCGCTGCGGCCCCGGGTGATCGAGCGTGTCGTGACGCCGGCGGAGGTGCGCGCGGCGGCTGCTGCCGGGATGTCCCTGGCTGACGTGGCGGTGCTTTTTTTCTCGGCCAAGGAGGCCGTCTACAAGGCGCAGTTCCCCGTGACCCGGACATTCCTGGATTTCGCGGACGTCGAGGTTCGTCTCGATCCGGACAGCCTGGGCTTCGAGGCGACGCTGATGACCGATTTCGCAGAGACCCCGTTTCCGCGGTCCGTGACGGGCCAGCTTTTTCGGGGCGGCGGACTGGTTGCCGCCGGTCTTGCCTTGCCCCCGACGGAGACGCGTCGCGGTTCGGGCTAGCGCGTGTGGGCACCTTATGTTCAAAGGCCCGAGAGCGGCGGCCCCGGCTCCGTTATTCTCTGGCATCCGATCCGTACACTCCGGCGTAACTCTTGGAGGCAATGATCGGTTTCGAGGGGCTCAGGGGAAGTATGGGAATGCGCATTCCGGTGAGAAAGTTCACGGGCCTCGGGGTCTGCCTGCTGGCGGCGTTACCGCCAACCGGGGCACTGGCCCACGAGCCCGAGGACGATCCGGTCGCGCTGGACGACGTCGTCGTGCTCGGCCGGGCCCGCAACCTGGTGGGCTCGGCGATTTCTGCGTCCCAGGGGCGTGTGGGGCAGCCGGAGATCGAGTCCCGCCCGATGCTCCGGACCGGTGAGATTCTCGAACTGATCCCCGGCATGATCGTGACCCAGCACAGCGGGTCGGGCAAAGGCAACCAGATGTTTCTGCGCGGATTCAATCTGGACCATGGAACCGACTTCGCGACCTGGGTCGACGGCATGCCGATGAATCTGCGTTCCCACGCGCACGGGCAGGGCTACACCGATATCAACTTCCTGATTCCGGAGATGGTTCAGGAAATGGAGTTCCGCAAGGGCCCGTACTTTGCGGACGTGGGGGACTTCTCGTCGGCCGGCTCAGCGCACTTCGAGACCTTCAGCTGGATGCCTCAGGATGTCGTCAAGCTGGCCGGCGGAGAGGACGGCTACGCCCGGGCCCTCGTGGCCGGATCGGCTGCGCTCGAGTCCGACAACCTGGTCTATGCCGTCGAGGCCCAGCACTACGACGGCCCGTGGGACGATATCGACGAGGATCTCAAGAAGTACAACGGGATGCTCCGGTATGTGAACCGGGGCGAGGCGGGCCACTGGGACGTCACCCTGATGGGGTATGACGCCGAATGGAATTCCGCTGACCAGATTCCCGAACGCGCCGTGCGCCAGGGGCCGATTTCCGATCTGGGTTCCCTGGATACGGATGTCGGCGGCGAAACCAGCCGCTACAGCCTGTCGGCCCGCGGCGTGCAGTCCTGGTCCCTGGGCCAGACCTTCGTGAGTGCGTACGTCATCGACTACAGCCTGGACCTGTGGTCGAACTTCACCTACTTCCTCGACGACCCGGTCAACGGCGACGAATTCCAGCAGAGCGAGGATCGCATGATCTACGGCGGAAGCCTCGCCCATCACTGGGACTCCACGCTGTTCGGAAAGGCCCTGGCGCACCGTACCGGGCTGGAGTTCCGCTATGACGACGTGGATGACGTGGGCCTGTACCAGACGGTGGCCAGAAACCGCATCAACACCTTCCGGGAAGACGACGTGGAGGAGGCCAGCGTGGGCTGGTACTACCGCGTCGAGGTGCCCTGGACCAGCCGGCTCACCACGCTGCTGGGCGTACGCGCCGACTGGTACGACTTTGACGTGGACAGCGATAACCCGCTGAACTCGGGCACGGACGACGACTTCCTGGTCAGTCCGAAATTCAACCTGGTCTACAACGCGTCGCCGTCCCTGGACCTCTACCTGAGCGCCGGCGGAGGCTTCCACAGCAACGATGCCCGGGGCACGACGATCTCCGTCGATCCGCGCACCGGCGAGGACGTGGACCCCGTCGATCCGCTGGTGGAATCCGAGGGTGCCGAGGTGGGGCTGCGGTTTGCGCCGAATCCGCGGATCAACAGCTCCGCGTCCCTGTGGTATCTCAAGCTGGATTCCGAATTGCTGTATGTCGGTGATGCGGGCACCACCGAGCCCAGCACGGAAAGCGAACGGTGGGGCGTGGAGTTTGCGAATTACATTCGCCCGACGGACTGGCTGACTCTCGACGCCGACTACACCTGGACCGACTCGGAGCTGAACGACAACCCCGACGGCGACAAGATCCCCGGCGCCATCAAGAACGTCTTCAGCTCCGGCATCACCGCAACCCATCCGTCCGGCCTGAGCGGGTCGCTGCGTGTTCGTTATTTCGGGGAGCGGCCGCTGGTCGAGGATAACAGCGTCAAGTCCGACGACTTCACCACGGTGAACATGCAGCTGGGCTACACACGGGGCCGCTGGCGTACCCAGCTGGACGTGCTGAACCTGTTCGACTCCGACGACCACGACATCGACTACTACTACGCGTCGCGTCTGGAGGGAGAGCCGGCCGAGGGTGTCGAGGATATTCACTTCCATCCCATCGAGCCGCGCACCGTCAGACTGTCTGTCAGCTACCGGTTCAGCGCCCGCGACGACGACTACACGCGTTTGCCCTCGACCGCCTGGAACGCGCAATAGGGCTGCACCCCGGCAGGGAGTTCCGAAACGGGGTTGGTGATATCCTGCGCGCCTGAGTTTCTTTGCCGGAGTCTTCGTCCATGAAGTGGTTTTTCCGCCTGACCGGGCTGCTGCTGGTGTCGCTGGCCGGTGCCGTACCTCTCGCCCATGCTGCCCCGGCGTTTTCTCTCGAGGACTGGAAGACAACGGTGGCGGACGAGGAGGACATCGACGATCTCGCCCGTCTCTATCTGGACTTTCTGCTGGAGACGGATCCGCCCGTGGGCCTGCAGGTGGGTATTCACGGCAAGGACGGAGAGCCCGCCTATTTCGATGACCGCCTGAAGGATGTGTCGCCCGAGGCGCTTGAGGAAACCCATGCGGCGCTTATGGTGCTGGGGCTGCGCCTGCAGGCCATCGATCCCGACGAGCTGACCCGTGAGGCCCGGGTGGACCGGCATATTCTCCTCAACCGGGTGCAGCTGCAGATGCTGGAACTCGACGAGCTGCACGAGCAGACCGATCCGCTCACCTATATCTCCGGGCTGGGCGGGGCCTTCAATGGACTGATCATGCGCGACTATGCGCCGCTGGCCCAGCGCGTACGCAGCTTTGGACGGCGCTGCGCATCGGTGGAGACCTATCTCGAGCAGGCCCGCCAGGTCCTGGCTCCGGAGGACGTGCGCCCCACGGCCGTGCAGAAACAGGTGGCGACCGCTCGCCTCGAAGGCATGGCCGCGGTGGGCGGACTGTTCGACAAGACCTATGGGGATCTGCTTGCCAGGGCCGGCTTGTCGGATATGGAGACGGAGGACCTGCGCGAGGCCTGTGCCGGGGCCGCCGCGGCGATCGGCCGGTTCGCGAGCTGGTTCGAGACCACGGTCGTTCCTCGCCCGCATGGCGAATGGCGGCTGGGAGCCGAGCTCTACCGGCGGAAGTACGAGCTGTACATGGACTATCCGCTCGGGCCGGAAGCGCTGCTGGCCGAGGCGGAAAAGGCCCTGGACCGGGTCCACGGGAACCTGGTCCGCACTGCCCGGAAGATTCACGATGACTACCTCGCCGAAACCATCGCGGCGGGGAGTATCGAGCCCGCGGCGTCGTTGTCTGACCGGGAAGTCGTGAGCAGCGTGTTTGCGAAACTGTCCGAGGACCGGTCCACTGCCGATACGCTGATCGAGGACAGCTATGCCCTGGCCGACGCGATTGTCGGTTTCGTCAACGAAAAAGACCTGCTCGATCTGCCGCCGACCTCCAAGCTCCGGATCGAAGACATTCCCCCTCATCTGTCGGGTTATGCCGTGGCGCAGATCATTCCGGCGCCGGCCTTCGAGCCGGAGCTGGAGTCGGTGTGGTTCTGGGATCTGCCCCTGCTGCGGACCGCGGATTCGTACCTGAAGGAATACAACCGCCCGACTCTGGCGATGGTGTACATCCACGAAGGCGTGCCGGGACATTTCGTCCAGCTCGAGTACTCCAACCGCTTCGAGCGGATCGTGCCGAAGGTCTTTCTGAACGGCCCCATGGTGGAGGGCTGGGCCACCTACATCGCAACACAGCTGGTGGACCTCGGCTTTACCATCTATCCGGACAGTCCCTTCGGGCACGATCTGCAGAAGATGGTGGATGACAAGCTCGTGCTGCGGAGCATCATCAACGCCATCATCGATATACGCCTGCACACGACGGACTGGCCCGAGGAAGACGCGGTCGCCCTGATGATGGACCGGGGTTTCCAGGAAGAGGGCGAGGCCCGCGGCAAGCTCACTCGCGCGAAGCTCAGCTCGGTTCAGCTCGCCACCTATTTCGCGGGTCACCGGGCGATTCTCGAACTGCTGGAGGAATACCGGGAGCGGCGGGGAGAGGCCTTCACCTGGAAGGAATTCAATGAACGCCTCGTCAGCGCCGGGTCGCCGCCGTTCTTCGTCCTTCGCGAGGACATGCTCGCTCCGGCCACGGATGACTAGCCGGGTCGGCGCGGGCGGGCATCCCATCCGGCGAGAGTCCGGCGGCGGTACTCACCGGCTGCCCGGATGAGGGCGATGAGGGCGATGACGGCGCACGAGCGGTTGGTGTTTCCCCGGATCCTGTTGATTCCCCTGATCCTGCTGGGCGCGTGCGACCGGGATGCCCCGTCCGGCGAGTCCGCGGCCGGTCAGGCCGCGCCCCGGCAGGAAGCCCCGGCGACGGCGTCCCGCGACGAGGCGGCGGGGTCCGGTGCCGAGGGTTTTGCCGGTGCCCGGGCGTGTGCGGCCTGTCACGCCAAGGAGGCCGAAGCCTGGCGGGGATCCCATCACGATCTCGCCATGGCCGTCGCGGACGCCGACTCGGTTCTCGGCGACTTCGGCGACACCACATTCGAGATTGCCGGCGAACTCAGCCGTTTCTTCCGCCGCAACGAAGGCTGGTGGATAGCGACCACCTCAGCGGACGGGTCCACGGCGGAATACGAGGTCGCCTACACCTTCGGCGCGGATCCCCTGCAGCAGTACCTGATCGAGTTCCCCGACGGGCGCCTTCAGGCCTACGGCGTGGCCTGGGACACCCGGCCGGCCGGGGACGGCGGGCAGCGATGGTTCCACGTCTACGGCGATCATCCTCCGGCGGCGGGGGAGTCCGTTCACTGGACCGGCATCGACCAGAACTGGAACTATATGTGCGCCGACTGCCATTCCACCGGCTTTCGCAAGAACTACGATCCGGGCGCCGATACCTACGCCTCGACATACACGGATATCGATGTCGCCTGCGAAGCCTGTCACGGGCCGGGCGCCGCCCACGCCGAGTGGGCCGAGGCAGGCGCCGGCGGGGCTGATCCGGGGTTCCCGGTGCGGCTGGGCCAGGACGGGCGCCGCCGGGTCAGTGTCCCGGGCGAGCCGACGGTGAAAATCGAGGGCCCGGTCAATCGCACCGAGGTCGAGTCCTGCGGCCGCTGCCACGCCCGCCGGACAACGCTCCGGGAACCCTACGCCCACGGCGAGGTGCTGACCGACTCCTTTATGCCCGCCCTGCTGACCGAGCCGCTTTATCACCCGGACGGTCAGATCCGCGACGAGGTGTATGTCTACGGGTCCTTCCGGCAGAGCCGGATGTATGCGGCCGGCGTGACCTGCGGCGACTGCCATGAGCCCCATAGCCTGGAATTGCGTGCGCAGGGCGACGGTGTATGTGCCCAGTGTCATCAGCCGGCGCACTTTGCCGCGGCCGGGCATACGTTCCACGAGCCGGGCCCGGAGGCACCGGGCTGTCGCGACTGCCACATGCCGGCCCAGGACTACATGGTCGTGGACCCGCGCCGCGACCATAGCTTCCGGGTGCCGCGGCCGGACCTCGCCGCGTCCCTGGGGGTGACCAATGCCTGCGCCGATTGCCATGCCGACAAATCGCCGCAGTGGAGCGCGGAGGCGGTGCGGGGCTGGCTGGGCCGGGATGCGCTCGGCGGCCAGGATTTCGCGGCGGCATTTCGACGCGCCGGCGACGGCTGGCCGGATGCGGCGCCGGACCTGTTGGCGATCGTGGATGAAGATGCCGAGCCGGCCATTGTCCGCGCCACGGCGCTGACCCATCTCGCCCGTTTCCCTTCCCGGGAGACCTTTTCCCGGATTGCGGCCAACGTCTACGACGAGGATCCCCTCGTGCGTCTGGGCGCCGTCAGCGCCGCCGAGGGATTCCCGCCGGACACCCGGCGCACGCTGCTCGAACCTCTGCTTACGGACCCCGTGCTGGCGGTCCGGGCCGAGGCCGCCCGGTCGCTGGCGGCGGCGGACCCTGCGGCGCTATCCGAAACAGGCCGGGGCGCCCTGGCCTCGGGTCTGGCTGACTATGTACAGATCAATCGGCACAACGCGGACCGGCCGGAGGCCAGAATGAACCTGGGAAATCTGTACGCGGACGCCCGGGATGCCGTCACCGCAGAGCAGCAGTACCGGGCCGCGATCGAGCTGCAGCCGGATTTCGTGCCCGCCTGGAACAACCTGGCCGATCTTCAGCGGGCCACGGGTGACGACGCCGGCGCGGAGTCGACCTTGCGCGCGGGCCTGGAGGTCGTTCGCAGTCCCGCGTCGCTCGAATATGCGTTGGGTCTGCTGCTGGTCAGGGCCGGGCGCCCCGAGGAAGCGCTGGAATGGCTTTCCCGGGCAACGCTGTCGGCGCCGGACAATGCGCGCTTCGCCTACGTTTACGGCGTGGCCCTGCATGACCTGGGCCGGCCGGCCGACGGCATCGAGGCCCTGCAAGCCGCTCACGCGGCGCGCCCCAGCGATGCCGACGTGCTGGCCGCGCTCGTGGTTTTTTGCCGGGACGCGGGTCGGCTGGCTGATGCCAGGCGCTATGCGGACCGGCTGGTAGAGCTGCAGCCCGACAATCCCGAGGCCCGGGCGCTGCTCGACGGGCTTGAGCCGTCCTAGTCCTCATCCAGGGGGCGTGAGCCCCAGTAGCGGGCGCTGAGCGCCGCCTCGCGCTTGCGCAGGCCCTTCTCCGCGTCGTCGATGAAGGTCATGAAATCCCGCCCGGCGCGGCTCGGGGCCCGGTTGGCCAGACGCACGAAACCATATTGCAGATGCATCCAGCCGGCGTGAAAGCCGAGCAGCGAAAGGTTGCCCCGGCCGAGGCCGTCGTCGAGCTGGCTGAGCGTGCTGAGCGCCAGGCAGTCGCTGTTTTCCACAATCCGTTTGGCCAGGTACATGGAGGTGGCGGCCACCCGCGGAATGAACAGCCGGCGGCCGAAATCGAGGCTGCCTGCAGGACAGTCGTCTCCCGTGCCCTGAAATGCGGCGGCGGCCCGCCACGGAATGACGGGGGCGGCCCAGGGGAACCCGAACAGGTCGTCCAGCCGGACACGCCGCTTCTTCGCCAGCGGGTGATTGCCGCGGGCAAAGAAAAACAACGGATGGGATCCCACCGGTGTGACGTGAAATTTCGGGTCGTCTTCGAACGGACTGGTCTCGCAGAACGCGAGGTCCACCTCGCGCCGGGTCAGCGAACTGGCAATGGCAACCCACTCGTAGGTACGCAAGGAAAAGTTGAGCCGGGGCCGTGACTGCAGCAGCTGCCCCACGGCCTCGGCGACCGAAAGCTCGGCTGGATAGTGGCCCACGGCCACCGACAGTTCACCGAGTCCGCCCTCCCGGGCCCGCGCGACATCCTGCTGGAGATCGGTGAGGTCCGCGAGCAGGCGGCCGCCGCGGTCAGCCACTAACTGGCCCACGTCGGTGGGGTCCACGCCCGCCCGGCTCCTCAGAAACAGGGATTCACCCAGCCGTTCTTCCAGCGACTTCAGGGCCCGGCTCAGCGCAGGCTGGCTGATATTCAGCGCGTCCGCGGCGCGCCCGAAGTGCCGATGGCGATCGATCGCGGCAACGAGTCGAAGGTCACGGGAGGTGAGTTCCATAACCTGGGATTATAGATTAATCACAAACAATGCATTGAAGTTACCTGTCGGCTTCGATTGAATACGCGGACTTCGCCGGAAGGATCCGGATCCCGCGCTTCGGCGTGGGATTGCGACAGGTGTCGCTGCCATCGGCCAGAGAGCCGAAATCCTGTTTCTTCTGGAGGGGTTCGTATGAAGCGATTGATACTCGCGCTGGGGCTTTTTGGCCTCGTCGCCCAGGCCCATGGGGCCGACAAGCCCAATATCCTCGTGATCTGGGGGGATGACGTCGGCCAGTCCAACATCAGCCGCTACACCCAGGGCCTCGTGGGTTACCGCACACCGAACATCGACCGGATTGCCGAGGAAGGCATGACCTTCACCGACTACTATGGCGAGCAGAGCTGCACCGCCGGCCGGTCATCCTTCATCACCGGACAGAGCGTATTCCGCACCGGCCTGTCCAAGGTGGGCCTTCCCGGCGCCAAAGAGGGCATGCAGGAGGAAGACCCCACCATCGCCGGTCTTCTCAAGGCAGAAGGCTATGTGACCGGCCAGTTCGGCAAGAATCATCTGGGTGACCGGGACGAGCATCTGCCGACCAATCACGGCTTCGACGAGTTCTACGGCAACCTCTATCACCTCAATGCCGAAGAGGAACCGGAGAACGAGGACTATCCGCGGGATCTGGTGCTCCCCGACGGTTCCACGTTCCTGGAGAAGTTCGGCCCCCGCGGCGTGATTCACAGCTTCGCCGACGGCCGTATCGAGGACACGGGCCCGCTGACCAAGAAGCGCATGGAAACGGTGGACGACGACACCAGTGACCGGGCGATCAAGTTCATCGAGCAGGCCGTCGCCGACGACACGCCGTTCTTTGTCTGGTGGAGTGGTACCCGCATGCACTTCCGGACCCACGTCAAGGAAGAGCTGCGCGGCATCTCCGGGCAGGACGAGTATGCCGACGGCATGGTCGAACACGACATGCACATCGGCAAGTTTCTCGATGCGCTTGACCGGCTCGGCATCAACGACAACACCATCGTCTTCTATTCCACGGATAACGGGCCCCACTACAACACCTGGCCCGATGCTGCCGCGACGCCGTTCCGCGGCGAGAAGAACACCAACTGGGAAGGCGGCTGGCGCGTTCCGTCCATGGTGCGCTGGCCCGGCAAGATCGAGGCGGGCCGCTGGTCCAACGGGATCATGCACCACATGGACTGGCTGCCCACGTTTCTGGCGGCGGCCGGTAACGGCGATATCAAGGACGAGCTGAAGGCGGGCGGCGTCAAGGCCATCGACCGCAGCTACAAGGTGCATCTCGACGGGTACAACTTTCTTCCGTACCTGACCGGCGAGGCAGAAGAGAGCCCGCGCAAGGAGATCTTCTATTTCTCCGACGACGGCGACCTCACGGCCCTGCGCTACAACGACTGGAAGGTCATGTTCATGGTGCAGAAGTCGCCCGGCACGCTGAACGTGTGGCAGGAGCCGTTTGTGCCGATGCGGGTCCCGTATATCTACAACCTGCGCCGGGATCCTTACGAGCGCGCGACGATCACGTCCAATTCGTATTACGACTGGATGATCGACCGGGTCTACCTGCTGGTGCCCGCGCAGGCCTATGTCGGCAACTTCCTGGCGACGTTCAAGGAGTTTCCGCCCCGTCAGAAGGCCGCGAGTTTCAGCCTGGATCAGGTGATGGAAAAGCTGTCACCGCCAGGCGGCTAATGCCCCAACCTTTCGCTCTGTATCGGGCGGCCCGGGGGTTGTTCCCCCGGGTTTTTTCTTTGCGGGGAACAACCAGCCGGCCGCCGGTTGCGTCCGGAGCCTGACGATGAACAGACTGTGTTCTGCCGCGATCCTGTCGTTTGTGTCCCTGGCCGCTGCCGCGGAGCCGCTGCCGTCCTGGCGCGACGGTGCGACTCGGGATGCCATCGTGGATTTTGTCGATGCCGCCTCCTCCGAGGGCAGCGAAGGTTTTGTTCCGGCAAACGAGCGCATTGCCGTTTTTGACAATGACGGGACGCTCTGGGCCGAGCAGCCGGCCTATTTTCAGCTTTTCTTCGCGATGGACCGGGTCAGGGCCATGGCTGACCAGCATCCTCAGTGGAAGGACACCCAGCCCTTCAAGGCGGTGCTGGAAAACGACATGGAGGCCCTGGCCGATGCCGGCATGGAAGGCGTCGTGACCCTGGTCATGGCGAGCCATGCGGGCAATACCGCCGAGGAGTTCGAGGGCATCGTGCGGGACTGGATACGGACCGCGCGCCATCCGACCAGGGATGTGCCCTACACGTCGCTGGTATACCAGCCCATGCTCGAGTTGCTGGAGTTTCTCCGGGCCAACGGCTTCCAGACCTGGATCGTTTCGGGCGGCGGCATCGAGTTTCTGCGGGTCTGGGCCGAAGAGATCTACGGTGTACCGCCCGCGCAGGTTGTAGGAAGCAGCATCAAGACCCGTTTCGAGAATCGTGACGGCCGGCCGGTCATCGTCCGCCTGCCGGAAATCGATTTTGTCGACGACAAGGACGGCAAGCCGGTCGGGATCCATCGCCATATCGGCCGGCGGCCGGTCATGGCCTTCGGTAACTCCGACGGGGATCACCAGATGCTGCAGTACACTGCCGGCGGAGACGGGCCGCGGCTCATGGGGCTGATCCACCACACCGACGCCGAACGGGAATGGGCCTACGACCGGGACTCCCACATCGGCCGTCTGGACAAGGCGCTGGACGAGGCCCGCCGCCGCAACTGGGTGGTCGTGGACATGAAGTCGGACTGGGCGCGGATCTTCCCCTAGCCTGAGGCCCTCGTCAGGGCCCGTGAGGCGAGTCTTGTCAGCCGCCGAAGACGACGGTCGAAAAAGTTGAACTCCACCGTTGTCGCCGCCCGCGTCATCGTCTAACTTCGTGGCTGAATGGATCGACACGGGACACGGGCATGACGCTTCGGGAACAGGTGGATCAGATGCTGCCGGGATGGGAATCCTGGTACCCGAGCCTGTTCGACGCGGCCCGGGACCTGGGCGTTATCCGGGCCCGGGTCTGTGACCCCTCATCGCTTCTGCTTTCCAACCGGCATACCCGCGTTCGCCAGCGGGCCGAGCACGCCCACGTCGAGCAGTGGGGCGGCTTCGACGACAGCGGGGCGGGAACAGCGAAAAAGCGCCGCAAACGCCGGAAAGCGGGACGGGCGCCCCGAAGCTGATAATCGAGGACGCTGACTCCTTTCGCCCGGTAATCCCCGGGCCTGGCAATCGCTGGAAACGTTCAGGCCGGTTTCGCGGCCGAGCCGATGGATTTGGCGACTTCCGCCGCAAACCCCGCGCCGGCCTCGGCCGCCAGGTTGCGGGTGAGATTCGCGCCGGCGGCTTCCAGGGCCTGCTCCTGGTCGGGGTGCTCGGCGAGGGCCGCGACATAGCCCGTGAACCCGGTTGCACGCATCTGTTTCACCGCGAACAGGTTGGCCCGGTGCTCGGGCATGGCGAGCATGACGACGTCGGTGGTGTCCGCGCCGCCACGACGGACCCGCTCCCAGAAATCCGGGTCAATGGCGTCTCCGAGTACCACCCGCCGACCCGCGGCCTCGTGCTCCCGGACGCGGTCCGGGTTCGACTCCACGCCGACCACCACATGGCCATGCTGCCCGACAATGTGGTCATAAGCGGCGGTCCCGATACGTCCTACACCGAAGATCACAACCCGGGCCCTGCCGAGATCCGGCGGATGCTCCTCCGGATGCAGGGTGGGCGTTTCGAAGGGCTTTAGTCGTTCCAGGTACCTTCCGTAGACGGAGTGGGATTTCGCGTTCAGGGGCGCTGCGGCGATAAACGAAATCGCCAGGGAAATCGCCATCGCCGCCAGCCACTCAGGACCGAGCCAGCCGTTGGACACGCTGACAGCGGCCACGATGAGCCCGAATTCGCTGTAGTTGGTGAGGCTGAATG
>JARFQW010000018.1 GCA_029287575.1 Gammaproteobacteria bacterium
AGGAAGAATACGGCCCTTGCCGCGGCCATATTCCGAACCGCCTGCGAGAAGGGCGAGCTGGCATTCGACCTGGATCCGGCCGCGTTCTTGATTCACGGCACCGTGACACCCCGCGAGGTTCGCTGTGACGGCTCGTAGCCCGGCGCTCCTCGTGGCCGGCATCGTTTTCTTCCTGTCGGTTTCCGATTCTCCGGTGCGCGCCGACTCCCTCACCGTCGTTGCCGTTTCCGACATCAACGGGCGCTACGGTTCGGTGGGTTACAACCCTGGAATTTCCCGGGCGGTGGAGCGGGCTGGCGCGCTGCAGGCTGACGTTTTCCTGATTGCCGGCGACATGGTGGCAGGACAACGGGTTTCGCCCCTGTTGTCCCGGGAAGAACTCGATTCCATGTGGGGCGCCTTTCACTCGAGCGTGTCCGGTCCGCTGGAGGTGTTGGAGATCCCGTTGCTGGTCACTCCCGGAAACCACGACGCATCCCGCCAGAAGCCGTTTGTCCTGGAGCGCACGGTGTTTTCAGAGCAGTGGGCGCAGCGCTTCCCGAGGGGTGCCGTGATCGACGGATCGCGATGGCCGTTTCATTACGCGGTCGGGATTGGCGCGGTGCTCTTTGTTGGCCTCGACGCCACGGAACCCGGGCGCCTGCCCGAGGCCCAGTTGGCCTGGCTGGACTCGCTCCTTGGCCGCCACCGGGCAGACTATAAACACGCCGTCGTCTTCGGCCATCTGCCGTTGTGGCCGCTTGCGAAAGGCCGGGAGCGCGAGATTCTCAGCGATGCCCGGCTTCGGGACCTGCTCGTGAGATTCCGTGTGGACGCTTATCTCAGCGGCCATCATCACGCGTTTTTCGATGGTGAGTACCAGGGTGTTCGCCATGTGGGCCAGGCGGCGCTGGGCGGAGGACGGCGAGTGCTCGTCGGCGCCGAACGCCGTTCGCCCCATGCCATCACGGTGCTTGAATTCGGTGATGCCGGGATGCGGGTAAACGCGTATGTCGGCCCGGATTTCGTCGAACCCTTGTCCCGGGCGGAGCTTCCGAGGGCGGTGGAATCGCCCCTGGGAACGTTGCGCCGCGCCGGGGCGCGGCCGGCCGGCGGTGGTCAGGCGCCGGCGTCAGCCGGACCTGGGTTTCTTCGGGTAGTCGAAGTAGACGGCCTCGGCCTCGTCCGGCTCGATCTCGGCCCATAGTTCGCCCGGCATTTCCACGCACAGCATGCCGGCGGTCGGAATGTTGTCGATCCGGATCTCGCCGAAGGTATTGGCCAGCTCGGTGAACCCGGGATTGTGGCCGACCAGCATGACATGCCGCGCCGCGGTTTCCAGTGACCGGACGATGTCGACAATCGTGGCGGGTGACGCGTGGTAGAGGCCGTGGGCCTCCAGGATGTGATCCTGGGAGTAGCCAATGACCTCGGCCACCAGCCGGGCCGTACCGATGGCCCGGGCGGCCGGGCTGGTGACGATGAGTTCCGGCAGGTCCCCGAGAGCCAGAAGCCGCTTCCCCATCTGGGGAGCGGTGCGTTCGCCGCGGGGGTTGAGCGGCCGGTCGAAGTCGTCCAGGGACTCGTTTTCCCAGCTGGACTTCGCATGCCGCATGAGGGTCAGTCGTTTCATTGCTTGGCCCGCTCACGGAGGCTTGTGGTTAATGATGTCAGGGAATGACCGGCATCCCCCGGTAGTCCACGAACGTCCGTGCTCGAAGGGGCCTGGCATCGCGCAGCCGGAGTTTCGCGCTGACCGCCCTGTGATCGGATAGTACCTCATCGTGAACCCGGCTCTCGACAAACTCGAGCTCGTCGGAAATCAGGATCCAGTCGAGGCGACGACCCATCCGCGGGTAAGTCTCCAGGTCGGTGGCCTCTGGAAGCCAGGCCTGCAGGCGCATCGTTTGCGCGAAGGCGGCGAGTTCGGAGGTTCCGCCTTCCCATTCGGTATTGAAATCTCCCATGATGATCAACGGTCGGGAACGGGTAGAGAAGATCTCCGCAAGCGTCGCGAGCTGGGCCTCTCGCCGGCCACGCCCCAGCGGATGCAGGTGAACCGACACAACGTCAACGGCGCGGCCTCCCGGACCGCGCACCGTGGCCTGGGTAAAGCCCTTGGGGGTTGCCGCCACAGCGCCGGGGAACGTGTGCGCGCGGCGGTCGACTTTTGCCAGCCTGGAGATCACGGCCGTGCCGTATTCCTGACCTATACCCTCGGCGTGGGTCCCATGGGTCGCCCACGGATAGTCCGCCTGGGTGGCGAGCCAGGCGACGTGGTCGAAGTTGCCGCTCCACGATGACGGTGCATCCGCCTCCTGAAGGGCGACGACATGCGGATCGTGATCACGGAGAAATTCGGCCACCCGGCCCAGGTTTTCCTTTGCCGTTGCGGCGCTCTGGAACGCCTGGTGGAAACCATTGCCGCGCCCGTGAGCCAGGTTGATCGTCATCACTCTGAGCGCGTCATGGGCTTCGACGGGGCGGGCGCCGTCCCGGTCGTGCACCTCCGGGGCTCCCTGGTGCAGCGCGCTGATGCAGCCCCCCGTCAGCGTGATCAAGGCGAGCAGGAGCCAGCGGGCGATCAACTTCCCTGACCCTCGGTCCTGGTGTCCGCCTCCTTCAGCCATTCGGCGGTCGGACGCTCGGGCTGCCCGGGGCAGCGAACGGTGTAGGGTCGTCCGCTCATCAAACTGCGTGTCCCGGCCAGTTCGATGAACTTGTCCACGGAATCAATCTCGTCGGAGAAGTGCTCGAACTTGCGGCGCATGTGTTTTTCGGCTTCCTCCGGATCGTGGGCCTTGCCGTTGCGGAAAAACTCGCAGTCGGAAAGCCGGACTTCGGAAAAAATCGCCTCCACGCGTGCCGTGAGTTCCGCACCCGGCTCCGCAAGAAGCCCGGCCGGCACAGCCGCAAGAAGCAGCATCGCCAGGCGCTTAATCGGGAATCTGAACCTGGATACGGCCATGCAGTGTCCTGACAGAAAAAGTGGAGACGTCCTGGTAAGCGGGTGGCGTCAGGGCCCGTCCGGTGCGCAGGCAAAAGCGAGCGCCGTGCCGGGGGCAGATGATCTGGTCACCATCGACCGGGCCACCGGCGAGCTCCGCGCCGTCGTGGGTGCAGACATCCTCGATCGCCAGATAATCGCCGCCGATGTGGAAAACGGCGACGACGAGGTCGTCCGTTTCCACGACTTCAAAAGCGCCTTCGGCTATGTCGCCCTCGGCCGCCACATCATGCCACTGACCGTCCACGGATTCACTACTCATGGTCAAAACATCCCGGTCTGGAGGCGAGCGGCTTCCGACATCATGTCCCGGTTCCAGGGCGGGTCGAAGGTCAGCTCCACCCGAGCCTCTTCCAGTGTCGGGATCAGTTCCAGCTTGTCCTTGACGTCGGCCACCAGAATGTCGCCCATGCCGCATCCCGGCGCTGTCAGCGTCATGGACACGTCGACTTCCCGTGTGCCGTTGTCATTCTCAGTGAGCTTGCATTCGTAGATGAGCCCGAGTTCCACGACATTGATCGGGATCTCCGGGTCATAGCAGGTCTTGAGCTGGTCCCAGACCAGTTTCTCCACGTCCTCGCGGCCGGCATCCGGCGGCAAGGCCGGCGGATCCACCGGATCCTTGCCCAGTGCATCCGCATGCTCGCCGGCGATGCGGAACAGATTGCCGTCGAGGTAAACCGTGAAGCTTCCGCCCAGGGCCTGCGTGATGTAGCCGACCGCGCCCTTGCGCAGAATTACCTGATCGCCGGACGGGACCATGATGGCCTGGCAGTCCCGGGTCAGCGATACCGGTTCGGAATTGTTGCCGAACACTTGGAATCTCCTTACTCAGTGCTCACTTGCGACCCGGATTCGAGGGCCGATTCCACCGTATGCCAGCAGAGGCTGGCGCACTTGACCCGGGTCGGATACTGGCGGACGCCGGCCAGGGCCGCGAGCTTGCCGTCAGTGCCGGGGTCGGCGTCGGCTGTCCCGGTCAGCACGGCATACATCCGCTCGATTCGTTTCCGGGCGTCGTCGACGGTCGCGCCTATCATCGCCTCGGTCAT